>JBJEVL010000135.1:0-2732 GCA_051884335.1 Akkermansia sp.
GCCTTCCGCTTCCTGATGGCTCGTTCCCGAGCCGATGCTGCTGATGCGGGGGCGTCGTGCTCCCGCAGCTGAACCGCCGGTTGCCGCGACAGACGAAAAAGCCGCCGCAACGCAGGCGTTGCAGCGGTTTTTTTCGGAATGAAGAGGGGGGATTAGTTGCCCTTGACAACGGTGACGTACTTGGTCACGATGCCGAGGATGTTCTCGCGCTTGATATCCACGCTGGTGATGGTGCTGATGCCGCCGTTGGCCTTGGCCTTCTCGATGGAGCAGTCGCCGATGGCGATGAGACCCAGGTAGGAAACGGCCTGAGAGCTGCCTGTGCGGGCACCCGAACCGGCGCCGGCCGAGACGGGGCAAGCCGTGTTGGAGTAGATGACACCCATCGGACGGGCAGAATCGCAGGAAACCAGCGCCAGCGCAAGAGCGGAGAGAGCAAGAATGTTTTTCATGATAAATGGGGGTTGTGCGTCCATCCTAGCAGGTGGAGACCGCAGGTCAAGAAAATTATGGCTTGCTGAGGGCTTTTCCGGGTTATTGAGGCTCGCTCAGGGCTCATCCGTGCTCAGGTGCTCGCGCAGGAACTGCTCCAGACCATCGGCTGTGAGCAGTTCGGGCGTGATGCTCGGCTCGGCATCGGGCAGGTAGAGCGCGTTGACCGGCACGTTGCTGCGGCGCAGCTTGCGGAGCTCGGCGGCAATGCTCGGGCTGGGTGCAGTCATGTCTGCGCGCATGAGCACAACGTGGTGGCGGCGCAGCAGGGCATACACCGCATCGCTGTAGGCAAATTGCTTGTTGTATTGGCAGGTGGCGCACCACTGGGCGGTGAAGTCCACAAAGACGGGCGAGCCCTCCTCCAGCGCGGCCTCCATGGCGGCGGGGCTCCACTCCTGCCAATCGCTGTGGGGCTTGGGGCGGGAGATGAGGAACCCCGCTGCCAGCAGCAGCAGCATGGCGAAGCCGCCGGCCATGCGGGCAGCGCGGCTGCGGTAGGGCGGGCACCAGCGCCCGTAGACCCACGCCGCGGCGCCCACCAGCACCATGCCCACCATGATCCACGGCCCCTGCGAGACATCGGCAAATTGCAGGTAGACGAAGAGGAACCACGCCGCGGCGGCGTACATGAGGAAGGAGAGCGCCAGCTTGAGCGATTCCATCCACTCGCCGGGGCGGGGCAGGCGCGCCACCAGGCTCGGGAAGCAGCCCAGCACAAGGTAGGGTAGGGCAAGCCCCAGCGCCATAGCCGTGAGCGCCGTCACCATGCCCGCCGCCGGCAGCGCCAGCGCCAGCGGCATGGTGCTGCCCAGGAAGGGGGCGCTGCACGGCGTGGCCACCACGGTGATGAGCAGCCCTTGGAAGAAGGAGCCCGCGAGCCCGCCGCGCGACTGCAGCCCCTGACCCGCGGCGGTGGCGCTCAGCCCGATTTCAAAGACCCCGCTCATGCTCAGCGCGAGCAGCAGCAGCAGCAGGGTGATGCCGTAGACAACCCAGGCATTCTGCATCCACAGCGCCCAGCTGCGCGTGGCGGGGTCGGTGAGCAGCAGCAGCGCGGCCGCAATCGCCCAAAACGAGAGGAGAATGCCCCCCGCAAACACGAAGGAGTGCGCCACCACCTTGCGGCGGCTCCCCCCGCCGAGCTTGACGAAGCTCATAACCTTGAGCCCGATGACCGGGAACACGCAGGGCATGAGGTTGAGAATGAGCCCGCCGAGGAAAAGCGAGCCGCAGATAGCCGCCAGACTGCCCAGGCCGAGCGTCGCGCCGCCGGTGCCTGCGGTGGCGGCAGCAGAGGTAGCAGGAGCGATGACCACGCGGCTGTGCCCGCCGTCCCAGGTGAGCAGCCCGCGCAGCTCGGGCAGGGGGCTGCCGGGCGGTGAGGCCTCGGCCGGCAGGGGGGTGAGGGGATTGTCGCCCTTGTTGCGCGGCAGGGTCAGGGCGTAGCCGCCCGCGCCGTCCGCGCTCAGACTCTGCTCGGCGGCGGGGTCGATGCTGTTGTCATCGGAGAAGAAGTAGGCGTGCTGCAGCCCCTGCGGGGCGCCGGTGAAATGCAGGGTGACACTGCTGCCGTCCGACGCCTGCTCCGCCGTGCAGCTCAGGGGGGTATCGCCCAGCACCTCCACGCGCTGCTGCTGCTGCGCCCAAGCGGGGTTGGGCGCGCCGTCCCCGGCGTTGAGCTGCAGCTCGGCCGCAGCCGTCTCCGGCGGCAGGCAGCCCTCCTCGGAGCAGAGCTGCGCCGTTCCGCTCAGGCGGAAGGTCGCGTGAGCGGGAGCCTCGGCGGTGGGGGTCAGTTCCCACACAATCAGCGGGGTTTCATAAATATAGGCCGTGCCGACGGCAGACTGCTCGCGGGTGGGTACCTGCCAAAAAGGCCCGCGCACCTCAAAGCCCTGCGGAGCCTCCAGCTGCGCCGTCATCGCCTCGCCGACGGTGGCGGGATTGCGATAGTAGGCGTGCCAACCCTGCTGCGCCTGCACCTGCAGCGCCACGCAGAACGGAGCGCCGCCCGCCTGATAACTCTGCACGGCGGCGAGCGCCTCGGCGGTGAGATGCGTCGGGGGCGCGGGCGTATCCGTCGCCGCCGCCGGGCTTCCCCAATCCAACAGCATCGCGTCCTGCGCCGCAGCCGTCAGCAGCAGGCAGGCCATCAAGCCGAGAGCAATCTTCCTGAACATGCTCCTCAGCGTACCACATTCTCCCTGTGTCTGCAAGGGGTTTCCGAAACAAGATAGCTC
>JBJEVL010000136.1:0-2697 GCA_051884335.1 Akkermansia sp.
GGGAGGGAAGAACCGAGCCCGCGGGAGATGCCGCTCCCGCGGGCTCCTTTCTGCCCCGTTTTGTGCGTGCTGACGCGAGGTTGAGGGCATTCTACCTTGACGCGTGCGCCGAGGGGTGATACTTTCTTTTCATGAGTACGAAGTTCACTTGGGAGCTGCGCCCAATGAACGGAAGTGATGATTTCGGTGACGAGCTCAACCGGTGTTTGCCTCCCTTGGTGCGCCGTTTGCTATGTCAGCGGGGCATTTCCGGGGCTGAGATGGCGCATAAGTTCCTCAGACCGCGCCTGGCTGACCTGGGCGACCCTTTTGCCCTGCGGGAGATGGATGCCGCCGTTGAGCGCATCTTCCGCGCGGCAGACAACGGGGAGCACATCTGCATCTACGGGGATTACGATGTGGACGGTGTGAGCTCGGTCACGCTGCTGCATGCGATTTTGACGGCCTACGGCATCCGCACGGATTATTTTATCCCCGTGCGGACGCGCGAGGGCTACGGTCTGAGCGATGAGGGCATTCGCCGCGCGGTGCAGCTCTGCGGCGGCAAGCCCGATGTGATGATCTGCGTGGACTGCGGCACCTCCTCGGTGGACGAGGTGGCCAAGCTGCAGCAGCTCGGGATCGATGTGGTGATTCTCGACCACCACGAGGGCAGCACGCGCGGCCGCCCCAATGCCGTGGCGGTGGTCAACGCCAAGCTGGAGGAGGCGAGCCCCTTCACCTACCTGTGCAGCGCGGGGGTGGTGTTCAAGCTGGCGCATGCGTTGCTCAAGGTGCGCCGCCTGCCCGATTTCGACCTCAAGAGCTACTTGGATGTGGTGGCCATCGCCACCGTGGCGGATATTGTGCCCCTGGTGGCGGAGAACCGCCTGCTGACCCGTCACGGGTTGCAGCGCATGGAGATGGGGGGCAACATCGGCCTGCAGGCGCTCAACCGCATCACCGAGTTGCAGCACCGCCGCCCGAACGCGAGTTTTGTGTCCTTCCGCATCGGCCCCCGCCTTAACGCGGCGGGGCGCATGGACAATCCGCTGGATGCGCTGCGCCTGCTGATGGCGCACGACAGCGCGGAGGCCGATCGGCTGGCGCAGCGGCTCGAGCAGCACAACCGCGCCCGCCAGCAGGAGGAGGAGCGCATGCGCGAGGAGGCGCTGCAGATGCTGCGCGAGCATTTTGACCCCGAGCGCGACCATGTCATCGTGCTCGGTTCGCGCAGCTGGCACCCCGGGGTGGTCGGCATTGTGGCCTCGCTGCTCATGCGCCGCTACCACAAGCCGACCTTCATCATTTCCTTCGACGAGACCGGTCTGGGCAAGGGCTCGGGGCGCTCGGTGCCGGGGGTGTCGCTGGTGGATGCCATCCGCCACTGCGCGTCGACGCTGGTTTCCGGCGGCGGTCACGAGATGGCGGCGGGGCTGGTGATTCGCGAGGAGCGGCTGGATGATTTTCGCTGCGCGTTCGAGCGCTATGTGTGCGAGACGACGACGGCTGAGCAGCTCAAACCCGTGCTTCAGGTGGATGCCGAGGTGTCCTTCCGCGAGCTGACGCTGGATTTGCTCGATAGCTACGAGCTGCTGGAGCCCTTCGGCAACTCGAACCCGCAGCCGGTGTTCATGAGCCGCTCGGTGATGCTGACGGATGCGCCGCGCCGCCTGCAGGGCAATCACCTGCGCCTCTGCCTGCGGCAGGGGGTCTGCGAATGCGATGCCATGTACTTCAACGCCGGCAATCTGCGCCTGCCCGACCCGCCTTGGGATATTGCCTTCACCATCGACCGCAATGTGTGGCGCGGACGCTCGTCGCTCTCTGTGTCGATTCAGGATATTCGCCCCGCTCAGGCCTAGTGTTCCATGCCCCGCCGTTCTCCATCGCTGTTTCCGAAGTCGCCGCGCAGGCCGTCGCGCGGGGAGCACGGGGATTGGCGCGTGCCGCTGGAGCATCCCGAGGAGGCCGAGCACTACTACAACCCCTCGCTGAGCACCTGGCGCCGCCTGCACCTGCAGGTGGAGTACCTGCAGCAGGCGGACACGCAGCAGTGGCTGCGCGCCGCCGAGGAGGGGGGCTACGGCGAGTCCGGCGAACTGTGGCGGAGGATTCTGCACCGGGTGATTGCCTTTGCCTTGTTGCTGCCGCTGTCCGTGGTGATGGTGTTTGCGCTGCTGGTGCAGCTGTACCACGATGCGCCCATGCTGGGGGAACGCTCGTTTTGGCTCAGCGAGCCGGTGTGGTTTTCCGTGATGGGAGCGCTGCTGTGGGTCGTTCTGCGCGCGTCGCTGCTGATGGACGGTCTGCTGGTCTATGTGTATGTGCTGGGGCACGAGCTGACGCATGCGCTCTCGGCGCTGCTGTGCGGCGGGCGCTTGCACGGCATGCGGGTCGGCATGAACGGCGGGTATTTGGAGACGGATGCGGACAACTGGTTCATCGCGCTGTCGCCGTATTTTGTGCCGCTGTGGATGCTGTGTTGGCTGGGGGTGTTGTGGGTGGTGAATGCCGTCCTGCCCTTTGAGGCCTACGCGCCGTGGTTCTACGCGGGCTTCGGCTTCTGGTGGGCGTTCCACTTGTACTGGACGGTGTGGATTATCCCGCGCGAGCAGCCGGATTTGCTCTCCAACGGTCTGGCGCTGTCCATGCTGGTGATTCTGCTGGCCAACATCGGCGTGTTGCTGGTGGTGCTGCGCTGTTTCGGCGCCCTGT
>JBJEVL010000137.1:0-2695 GCA_051884335.1 Akkermansia sp.
TCCCGATGCACTCAGCAACTGTGTGCGGAGGATGGGTCCGCAACAAGCGCGGGCGACCGCGTCGCAGCGGGCTTCCTTTGGCAATCCGCCACCGCCGATGAGGAATCGCCGGACTACCGCCATGAATACGGCGTGGAGCTGAGCGCCTTCTGGCAGCTCACGCCCACCCTCTACCTGCAACCCGATGTGCAGTACATCATCCACCCCGTCCGCAGCGCCGGGCGGAAAGGCGCCTGGGTGTGGCAGCTGCAGGCGGTTCTGAGCTTCTGAGCAGCTTTTCGGAGCCGATGCTGCCGGGCGGCAAGCGCAGACCGTCCTGAGCGCTTCTGATCAGCCCTGCTCAGCCCGCAGGGCATCCGCACAGATGGCCGACCAGGTTTCCAGCTTGGGGTAAAGCTCCCCTGTCAGCTCGGAGAGGTCGCGGAAGCCCAGGCGATCGAGCGCTTTTTCGTTGGAGCTCACCGCCTCGCTGTCCACCTCGAAGCGGTGGACGATGCCCAAGTGCACCGATCCCACCTCGTTGGTATCATCGTTAATCAGGGCGTAGAGCTGCTGCTGCGCCGAGCCCGAGAACGAGATCTCCTCGCGAATCTCGCGCTCCATGCCGGCCAGGTAGGTCTCCACCGAAGCCGTCAAGCCGTCGATGGGGTTGATATGGCCGCCGATGCCCAGCGACCACTTGTCGTGCAGGCGGCTCTCGCCGCTCTTCTTGGTGCGGGCGTAGGCCAGCACCCGCCCGCGGCAGCAGAAAATCGCGTAGGTGATGAGCTGCTTGAACTGCGGCGACACCTCTGCCGCATCGCGATCCATGTACCGCGCCACTCCCGGCTGCAAGAAGGCCGCCAGATAACGCTGCGGGTCGCGGCTGATACCGTTGAACGCCCCGACCGCCTCGAACACCTCGCGCGGCACCACCAGCACCTGCTCACCATGATAACGTGACATGCCCGCAGCATAGCGCAAATGCCCCGCCCGCGCAAGCGCAAAGAAAAAGCGTCCCGTTCACCAACAACAATCATCCGCCCCTTTAAGCTTGAACTTATCATCCCGATATGTTTCAATCCCCTCGCTCGGCACAAACCGCAACGCCAACGTTCCCACACCACCATGCCTCTCTCTCAACGCCCGCTCAGCGCACTCCCTGCCCTCACGCGATGGGGCGCTTTCTTCTGCCTCGCGCTCTGCTTTTATTTCTTTCGTTCCTGCCTCTCCCCCATCAACAGCTTCACGGGAAATTTCGACGTTAACTGCTTCTACATGCTGGGAAAAGCCGTCTGCCACGGCTATGTTCCCTATGCTGATGTTACGGATGTCAAAGGCCCCCTGCTCTTCCTCTTTTACGCCCTCGGTTATGCTCTCGGGCACACCACGGGAGTCATGATCCTCTTCGTCATCTGCCTGACGCTGACTCTGGAGGCTCTCTACCGCATTGCCCGGCTCTACCTCCGGCACGACGGCTGGTCCCTCCTGGCGACCCTCTTCCCCCTGCTCATGCTGTGCAACCCGGCCTACACCTCGGGTTCCACCGCCCTCGGCGGGCGAGCCGAAGGAATCCTCCTGCCTCTGTTGGCGTGGGGGCTCTACGCCAGCCTCCGTTACCTCAGCACAACCCGGCGCTGCGACCTCTACCGCGCCGCCGCCGTGTTGGGCAGCACCGGCGCCTGCATCTTCCTCATCAAGTTCAACAATGTCCTTCCCCCCGCCGCCGCTGCCCTCTTTCTGCTGATCGTCGCCCTCCGCCATCGGGAAAGCACTGCTACGGCATGCCGCTATGTTCTCTTAGGGCTTCTGTGTTTCGTCCTGCCGATTCTCTGCATGGGGGTCGTGCTGGCGGTGTGGGGGGCTCTGGATGGCTGCATCGACACCTATTTCGTCACCAACCTGTTCGCCCTTCGTCCGACGGAGGGAAAGAGTCTTTTGTCCACCCGAGTCATCAGTCTGGTATTCCGAACCCCGGCCTCCTCGCTCTGCACGCTGTGTGCGCTGCTGCTCCCGGCATTCGCCTCCAAACTCTGCAGCAAGCTGCCGTCCGCCGACATCCTGCTCTTCCTGCTGTGGGGAGTCACCTCCATCCTCGCGTCGTATTACCTCCATTTTTATTACTTCATCGTCACGGTGCCGATGGGCATCGTCCCCGGCATCGTCGTTTGCCACGCCCTGCATCGCCACCACCGCCTGCGGCTCCCAATGGCCTACGCCTGCCTGTTCGCGCTGTTCCTCACCGCCATGAGCTACGGTCGCGACATCGAAAACGGGCTGATTCGCCTCGGCAAACATCAACAGCCCAAGAAGGCTTATCAGCACCTCGATCAGCGCGTCTCTCAGGTAAAAAACGCCAAACTGATCTACCTCAACTTCCTGGATGCAGGGTTCGGACTCAGCTGCGAATCCCTGCCGGCCTGCGCACACTGGATGCACCTCAACGGCGCCGAACACATCGGCGTTGCAGAACAGGAGGACTGCATCCGCAAACGCATCCCCGACTTCATCATCACAGCCACCGATAAAAACAAGATTCCTTTGGAGTACGGTTCACATCCCGACATGAGTCAGGGCGAGTGGTTGCAGCAGTGCGGCTATGTCAACAGCATCCCCAACAATGAAGGGCTTTCCCTTTGGGAGCGAGCGGAGAGCGCAGTAGCCAGGGCAAACGCATTGGGGGCATGTCATGAAAAGTGAGTCATGAAAAGACCGT
>JBJEVL010000138.1:0-2685 GCA_051884335.1 Akkermansia sp.
CGACAGTCCCCCGAACACAAACAGGTGGGAGACGGCGTGCTGCTGAATCGTGCGCTGAACCTCGCTCAGATCGGTGTGATCGACGTAGAAACGCCCGACAACATTCATGTATTTTTTCCAATAATCCGGCAGTTTGTTCCAGCCTCTTTCCACCTGCTCGCGCGCTCCCGCCAAAATCACCTGGCGCAGGTGCCCGGGGCGGCGCAGGATGTAGATCTTGAATGTGCGCACCAAAAGGAAACGAAGGAAAATCACGCAGGGAACCCCCACCATGTTGACCAACAGGACATGGTTGAAGATGAGGGAGTGGCTGCGCAGCGTCTGGTAAAACGCCACGGCGCACAGGTAATAGGCGCAGAAGTGTGCCAGCTGGCGCAGTGCGGTGCTGATGCGCTGCAGCCCGGCTCGGTGGTAAAAGCCCACGACATGGAGCACCAGAGGGACAAAGGCAATCGCCATGCCGGAGAGAAGAGGGCTTTGGCGCAGAATATCCAGCGTGAACTCGCTGTCCCAGCCGCAGTACGGCGCAATGAAATCCGTCAAATAGGGAGAATACGAAGCAAAAGCCAACACAAGCCCCAAATCAAGCACCGACAGGGGGGTAATGAAATGGTTTTTGCTGTCGCGAAACATGCAGGGGGTATTCTGCCACGGAAGAGGATGTGAGTCAAGTTGGAAGTGGAGAAATACAGATACGGGACTTTTTACTTGAAAGGAGGCAATTTTTTTGATAGGCTAAACCCCATATGAATTCGCTCAGAGAGATGATGCTGGCGTTGGCGGCGGTATTGACGGCCGTTTCCGCCGCGCCGGCGGGAGCATACAGTCCCCATCCCGATTGGGAAAATCCGCAGAACCTGTCGCAGGGGCGCGAGGATGCCCGGGCGTTCTTTGTCCCCTTTGCCGACCGAGCCGAGGCGTTGAAAGGCCGTCGCTCGGATTCCTCGAAGGTTCTCTCGCTCAACGGCAACTGGAAGTTCCATTGGTCCCCCGCGCCCGATCAGCGCCCTGCGGACTTCTTCAAGCCGGATTACGATGTGAGCGGGTGGAAGGACATCGATGTGCCGAGCAACTGGCAGATGCGCGGCTACGGCACGCCGATCTACAGCAACCAGCGCTACACCTTCGTGCGCAAGTGGCCCTTCGTGATGAGCGAGCCGCAGAATGCCTCCGAAAAGAAGTACACAACCCCGCAGACGGAGCCGAATGCGGTGGGCTCCTACCGCCGCGATTTCGAGCTTCCCGCCGCCTGGCAGGGGCAGCGCGTGTTCGTGCGCTTCAACGGGGTCGATTCCTTCTTCTACCTCTTCATCAACGGCGAGAAAGTGGGCTTCTCCAAGGACAGCCGCACAGCCGCCGTGTTTGACATCAGCAAGTACCTGCACCCCGGGCGCAACGTAATCGCCGCCGAGGTCTACCGCTACAGCGACGGCTCCTATCTGGAGTGCCAGGACATGTGGCGTCTCTCGGGCATTTTCCGCGATGTCTACCTGTACACCACGCCCCACACCTTCGTGCGCGACTTCTTTGTGCACACCGATTTCGGCAAGACGGCCGACGGGCGGAGCGATTACACGCAGGGCAGGTTGAGCATCGAGGTCGATGTGGAGAACCGCAGCGATAATCCCGCCGCCACCCGAGTGGAGGGCGAGCTGCTCGATGCGGAAGGCAAGACCGTCGCGCTCATGGGCGGCAGCCCGGGCTCGCTGCTGCCCGGGGAGGACGGCAGCACCACCCTGCGTGCCGATGTGGGCAACCCCGCCCTGTGGAGCGCGGAAAAACCGAACCTCTACCGCCTGATTCTGACCCTCAAGGATGCCAACGGGAACATCATCGAAACCATTTCGCGCCGCATCGGTTTCCGCGAGGTGAAGCTGGAGGGCGGGCGCTTCCTCGTCAACGGCATGCCCGTGAAGCTCAAGGGCGTCAACCGCCACGAAAGCCAGCACGCTAACGGACACACGGTCACGGAGGAGGAACTGCGCCAAGAGCTGCTGCTGATGAAGCAGAACAACATCAACCACATCCGCAACTCGCACTATCCCCAGCCCGGCTTCTTCTACGAGCTCTGCGATGAGTACGGCATCTACGTCTGCGACGAGGCCAACATCGAATCCCACGGCTATTACTACGGCGAGCTCTCCCTCTCCCACCCGGAGGAATGGCGCGCGCAGCACGTCTGGCGCAACCGCAACATGGTCGAGCAGAGCAAGAATCACCCCTGCGTCGTCATCTGGTCCTACGGCAACGAAGCCGGCCCCGGCGCCAACTTTGCCGCCGTGCGCGACTGGATCAAGAGCCGCGACACCTCCCGCCCCACGCAGTACGAGCGCAACAACGACCTGGCAGATCTCTGCTCCAACCAGTACCCGAGCGTCAACTGGGCCCGCGAGGTGGCGGGGCGCAAGCTGCAGAAACCCTGGTATGTGTCGGAATACGCCCACATCCTCTGCAACTCCATGGGCAACCTCAAGGACTATTGGGATGCCTTCGACTCCAGCGACTCCATCATCGGCGGCGGCATCTGGGAGTGGATTCACCAGAGCTATGACCAGCAAGTGACCCTGCCCGACGGGCGCACCGTCACCCGCCAAAGCTACGGCGGCGACCACAACGAATACCCCAACGACGGCATCTTCTGCATCAAGGGCGCCATCTACAGCGACCGCACCCCCACCCCCCTCA
>JBJEVL010000139.1:0-2683 GCA_051884335.1 Akkermansia sp.
ATATCCCGTACATCAGAACCACCCCGCTGCGGCGGGGTGGTTTTTTGTCGGGCGTTCGGAGAGCTTACTCACCGAGTTGCCCTGCGCCGAAGCTGCGGCAGGGTGTTTTTTGCCTGCGTTCAGACCGACAGAGAGCAGGCGTCAGGGAGGGTGAGCGCTGCGGGGCGCGCCGGCAAACCCGTCGCGCGGCGTCTCAGTAGCTCAGCGCCAGCAGGAAGAGCAGGGAGTGCAGCGAGGAGAGCCCCAGCAGCACATTCATGCGCTTGTCCGCCGGGATCTTGGAGAGCTTGAGCAGAATGAAGCCGCCCACGGCAATGGCGGCGAGCCAGACGATGTTCCACTGAAAGCCCGGGAGGAAAAAGGCCGTCTGTTTGAGCGTGGCATAAGGCGCCACGAGAAAGGCCATGGCCAGCCCGCGGGCGCGGCGCTCGCCCAGTCGAACGGCCAGCGTGCGCTTGCCCGTTTGGGCGTCCTCCTTGCGGTCGCGGATGTTGTTGACCTCGATGAGCACGCAGGAGAGCAGCCCGCACTGGACGCCCAGCACAAAGGCCGCGGCGTAGACCTCCGCGTAGCCCGGCTGCCAACCGATCTGCATGAACACCGTGCCCATGACCGCCACCAGCCCGAAGAAGAGCAGCACGAACAGCTCACCGAAGCCGTGGTAGGACAGGGGGTAGGGTCCCCCCGTGTAGGCGTAGGCGCAGAGCATGCAGGGCAGGCCGATGGCGATGACCGCCCAGCCGCGCGCCGCCAGCAGCGGCAGCGCCGCCAGCGCCGCCAGCCCCAGGAAACAGACACCGAGCGCCAGCACTGTGCGCGGGCGCAGCGCCCCGGAGGCGGTGAGGCGCCGGGGACCCTGCCGCTGCGCGGTGTCGGCGTGCCGGAGGCTGTCGAGCGCATCGTTGAACACGTTGCTGGCGATTTGCAGGCAGAGGCAGCTCAGCAGGGTGCAGAGCGCCAGCGTCCAATCGAGTTGAATGCCGAGCTCGGGCAGGTGCAGCTGGAACTTCCGAACAATGAGGCAGCCCGCCCACACGGGCACCAGCCCGGCGGCCAGTGTCTTGGGGCGCGTGATGGAGAGGAGGGTGAGGAAACGGGACATAAGCGTGCACAGGGGGCGCAATCAGCGGCGGGGGTAGCGGCGACGCCCGCCCGCCGCCGCGCGGAAGGGCTCGAAGAGGCGGTCAAGCCCCGCATTTTTGATGAGCAGGCACTGCTCCATCAGGTAGCCGAGCTTGCCCTTGGGAAAGCCACGCTGCCAAAACCAGTCGAGGTATTCCGTAGGCAGATCCATCAGCGGGCAGCCATCGGGCGGGAAGGTCTGCGGACCGTACATGCCGTAGGGCATGTGCGCGGCGGCGATGTCAGCCAGCAGCGCGCGCAAATCCTCCGCCGTGGGTGTGGGGGCATCCTCCATGCGGGGCTCAGCGCTTGATGCTCCAGCCGATGCTCTCGCCCGCCGCCATCGGCACCACGCGCTGCCCGAAACCTTGGTAGAGGGCGGGCACCTGCATGGGCGTGTCGCACAGCGTGATGCGGCGCGGCTGCGGGCGCAGACCGTAGTAGCGACAGGCGTTGTCGGAGACAAAGCCCTGCAACTTGTCCGCCGCGCCGTGCGAGGCGAAGAGCTCCGCGAGCTTCGGCAGCGCCAGCGGGGCGGTGAACACCCCCGCCGCGCAGCCGCAGCATTCCTTCCTGTGGAGGGGATGCGGGGCGGAATCGCTGCCGAAGAACAGGCGCGGGTGTCCGCCGAGCGCCGCCGCCAGCAGCGCCTCGCGATCTTCGGGGCGCTTGGCCAGCGGCTTGCAGAAGAGGTGCGGGTTCAGCGCTCCGCCCGCCACATCATCCAGCGTGATGAGCAGGTGCTGGAGCGTGACCGTGGCGCAGAGCGAAGGATACTCATCCAGCAGCTGCAGCGCTGCCGCCGTGGTGATGTGCTCCATGCAGAGCCTGAGCTTGGGGAAACGCTCCGCCAGCGCGCGGTACACCGCCAAAAACTCCGCCTCGCGGTCGAGCACGAAACCATGGCTCTCGCCGTGCACCAGCAGGGGAATGCCCAGCTCCTCCATCAGGCGCAGGGTGGGCTCGGCCTGCGCCATGTCGGCCAGACCGCCCTCGCTGTTGGTGGTGATGCCCGCGGGGTAGAGCTTGTAGGCAAAAAACTCGGGAGTCTCCCGCGCCGCCAGCAGCTGCGCCTCGCTCTGCGGGGCAAAGAACAGCGTCATCAGCCGCGTGAAGGGGGCGCCGTCCATCGCCGCAGCGATGCGCGCAGCGTAGGCGCGCAGGTGCTCGGGCGTGCGAACGGGCGGCACGAGGTTCGGCATGATGACCGCCCCTGCAAAATCCGCCGACAGGGGAGCTGTCAGCCGCAGCATGTCCCCATCGCGCAGATGCAGGTGCATGTCCAGTGGTGCCGTGAGGGTGATTTCCATACCCCGATGCTAGCACAGCTCCGCCTCGCATTCAAGCCGAACCGCCGGGGAGGTGCTGCTCGGCGGCAGGGCGTGTTGCGAAAATCATGGCGATTTTTCTCAGGGTAAACGCATTGGGGATCGTGTCATACAAAATCCATCAAATGTATCTTATTTGCTGATTATAAATTTCTTAAAACTATGTATATAAACAGGAGATTTTAATATAATATATTAGTATTTCATAAAATGCTTATATATATTATAATACA
>JBJEVL010000140.1:0-2655 GCA_051884335.1 Akkermansia sp.
GTCCTCCTCGGCGTGGAGCTCGGCGTCCTTCTTGGCGCGCTCGATTTCCTCCTTGGAGAGACCGGACGAGCCCTGGATGGAGATGTTTTGCTCTTTGCCCGTGTTCTTGTCCTTGGCGGTGACTTTCAGGATGCCGTTGGCATCGATGTCGAAGGTCACTTCGATTTGGGGGACGCCGCGCGGGGCGGGTTGGATGCCGTCGAGCTTGAAGTTGCCAAGCAGCTTGTTGTCGTTGAACATCTTGCGCTCGCCCTGGCAGATGCGGATGTCCACGGCGGGTTGGTTGTCTGCGGCGGTGGAGAACACCTGACTCTTGCGCACGGGGATGGTGGTGTTGCGGTCAATCATCGGCGTGGCGATGCTGCCCATCGTCTCGATGGAGAGGGTCAGGGGCGTGACATCCAGCAGCAGCACATCGTTCACCGTGCCCGTGAGCACACCGCCCTGAATGGCAGCACCCACGGCGACCACCTCATCGGGGTTCACACCTTTGTGGGGCTCTTTGCCGGCAAGGCGCTTGGCCATCTCCTGCACGGCGGGCATGCGGGTCATGCCACCCACGAGCACCAGCTCGTCGATGTCGCTCGTGCTGAGCCCGGCGGCGCTGATGCAGCTCTTCACGGGGCCGGCAGTGCGCTCCAGCAGGTTCTCCGTGAGCTGCTCCAGCTTGCTGCGGGTCAGCGTCATCTGGATGTGCTTGGGACCGGTGGCATCCATGGTGATGAAGGGCAGGGAGATGTCGTAGCTCTGCGTGGACGAGAGGGCGATTTTCGCCTTTTCCGCCTCTTCCTTGATGCGCTGCAGAGCATCGGTCTGCTTGGAGATGTCCATGCCCTCCTTGCTCTTGAACTCGGCGAGAATCCAGTTGATGATGGCGTTGTCCCAGTCATCGCCGCCCAGGTGCGTGTCACCGTCCGAGGCTTTCACCTCGAACACGCCGTCGCCGATCTCCAGCACGGAGATATCGAAGGTGCCGCCGCCGAGGTCGTACACGGCGATCTGCTCGTTGCTCTTCTTGTCCAAACCGTAGGCCAGAGCTGCCGCCGTCGGCTCGTTGATGATGCGGCGCACCTTGAGCCCGGCAATCTCGCCCGCCGCCTTGGTGGCGTTGCGCTGGGCGTCGTTGAAGTAGGCAGGCACGGTGATGACCGCCTCGCTGATGCTCTCGCCCAGCTTGGCTTCGGCGTCAGCCTTCAGCTTGCCGAGCACCATGGCGGAGATTTCCTGCGGGGAGAAAACTTTGGTTTCGCCGCCCACTTCCACCTGAATGTGGGCATCGCCGTTGGCGGCTTCCACAATGGTGTAGGGCACTTTCTTGTCCTCAGCGGTCAGCTCGGCGTATTTACGGCCGATGAGACGCTTGGCGGAGAACACGGTGTTGCGGGGGTTGGTGACCGCCTGGCGCTTGGCTGCCTGACCGACGATGCGCTCGCCGTTCTTGGTGAAGGCGACCACGGAGGGGGTGGTGCGGGCGCCCTCGCTGTTTTCGAGGACAGTAGCCTGACCGCCCTCCATGACAGCCATGCAGGAGTTGGTGGTGCCAAGGTCAATTCCGAGAATCTTGCTCATTGTCGTGGTTCCTTTCTTTCGTTGTTAAGTGTTTTGTGCCTGTGTTGTTTGTCTGGTGCTAGACTCCCTGCGGCAGGGAGGGTTTGTTCACCTCTTTATTCTGCAAAATCCGTGCCAAAAAGGTTCATGTATCTTTAACTTCTTGCCGCACAGGGTGTTATGCGTGTTTTGCTCAATCGTTTGCCGCTGACGCACTGCGACAAAACGCCGCACTTATGCTAAAATGCCGCAGAGGTGTGCGGCAAAATGCCGCGCGCCTCTGCATCGATGAAACGCCGTTGAACGCGTGGCGGGGCATTTCGACCGCCTCAGAGCCGAGCGTGTGCTCTGCCTTTATTCCTCCTCCGGCACAGCGGCTCCGGCCTCAGCGAGGATCCGGATACAATCCGAATGCCCATGCTCAGAGGCAAGGAGAACGGCGGTCTTTCCGCTGTTATCTTTCGCATTCACATCGGCCCCGGCGTTGAGGAGAATCCTGACGCCATCGGCGTCTCCCCTGCATGCAGCCTTGTGCAAGGCAGTTTCTCCGTAGTCTGTATCCTCCGCATTCACATTCGCACCGGCGGCAAGGAGCGCGCGGACGCAATCTGTATGCCTCTCGATTGTCGCCCAGTGCAGAGCGGTCAACTCATCGTTATCCCTCGCATCCACATTTGCACCGGCAGCGATCAGGAGCGAGACGCAGTCCGGATGCCCTCCATGGGTAGCAGCGATCAGGGCGGTTTGCCCATCCGCATCCTTGGCGTTCAGATCGGCGCCGGCTGCAATAAAAACCTTGACGCAGTCCGCGTGACCACCTGCGGCAGCGGCGATTAAAGGCGTGTGACCGTATTGATCATGTCGATCGTTAGGATCCGCGCCGGCGTCGATCAGGAGCTTGATACAATCCGGATGCCCTTGACCGGCAGCGGCAATCAGGGCGGTACCACCGTCATGATCCCTCACATTGACTTCGGCTCCGGCAGCGATCAGCGCCGAGACGCAGTCCGGATGCCCCTCAATGGCAGCGGAAATCAGGGCGGTATCACCGTCATCATCCCCCACATTGAGTTCGGCTCCGGCATCGATCAGCACCCGGACACAGTC
>JBJEVL010000141.1:0-2648 GCA_051884335.1 Akkermansia sp.
CGCCGCCGTTCTCTACTTCGTCAAGTAAACACCCCTTTCCCATCATGGCCTACCTTCCCCTCAAACGCCCCAAGTTCAGCCTGCTGGATCGCCTCTACGTGGTCGAGCTGGTCAAGGGGCTCGGCATCACCCTCAAGCACCTCGTGCTCGCGCTCCTCGGCAAGAGCCGCGGCAAAAAAGACTTCAACAGCCCGAGCGGCGTCGGCGTCTGCATGCAGTTCCCCGAGCAGCGCTGGGACGACCGCCTGCCGGAGTACTACCGCGGCGCCCCCGTCCTCGTCCGCGGTGAGGACGGTCGCGAGCGCTGCGTCTCCTGCCAGCTCTGCGAGTTCATCTGCCCCGCCCGCGCCATCAAGGTGACTCCGGGCGCGGTCGAGCCCTCCGCCTCCTGCCAAAAGCAGGAGAAGGCTCCCGCCGAGTTTGAAATCGACATGCTGCGCTGCATCTACTGCGGCATGTGTCAGGAAGCCTGCCCCGAGCAAGCCATCTTCCTCTCCAAGGAATACCTCATCACCCTGACCGACCGCGACCGCGCCGTCCGCAACAAGGAGACCCTCTACCGCCTGGGGGGCATGCGCAAGGGCTTGGTCAACAAGTGGAACCAATACAAATAACCCCCACCCCCGAACACGCGTATGTTTGAATCCGCTTTCTGCCAGATTGTCTTCTACATCTTTGCGCTGCTGGCCGCCGGCTGCGCGCTGGGTGTCGTCATCTCGCGCAACCCCGTCACCTCGGCCATGAACATGGCGCTCTGCTTCGGCTTCGTCGCGGCCATCTTCTTCGGTCTCGGGGCGCAGTTCCTCGGCATCGTCCAGCTCATCGTCTACGCGGGAGCCATCCTCGTGCTCTTCCTCTTCGTCACCATGATGCTCGACATCAAGGCCGAGGAGAAGCCCGCCTCCCGCAGCTGCTGGCTGCCCTCCGCGCCCGCGCTGGGCGCTGTGCTCATCGGCACGGCCTTCTTCGGGCTCGTCAGCAACCTGTCCCTCGCCCTGCCGGGCGCGCAGGACGGCGGCTGCCCCGCCAAAGCCCTGTGCAGCAGCATCGACGAGCTCTCCCTGACCCCGACCGCCGCCCCGGCAGAGGAAGCAGCCCCCGCCGCCGCCCGCTTCGGCGGCGCCTTGCCCAGGCTGGAGCCCGCCGCCGCCGCACGCGCTCTCAACCCCGGCATCAGTCCCGAGGAAGCGGCCGCCGCCACCTCCTACCCGGATGTCAAGCTGCTGGCTCAGTGCCTCTACACGCGCTACAACATCGCCTTTGTCATCCTCGGCTTCGCCCTGCTGGCCGGCACCGTCGGCGCCACGGCGCTCGCCCGCCGCATCCGCAACAACTAACCCCGTTTCGCCACCATGATTCCCTTAGCACATTACCTGATTCTTTCGGGTCTCCTCTTCTCCATCGGGCTGGCCGGCATCATCATCCGCAAGAACATCCTCGTGGTGTTCATGTGTCTGGAGCTGATGCTCACCGCCGCCAACATCTCGCTCGTGGCTTTCTCCCGCGCCCAAGGCACGGCGGGGCTGCCCGTGTATGATGCTCAAATCCTCTCGCTCTTCGTCACCGGCATTGCTGCGGCGGAAGTCGCCATCGGCCTCGCGCTGATCGTCGCCCTCTTCCGCGCCCGCAAGACCGTGGAGAGCACCGCGCTGAACACCCTCAAAGACTAAACCCACGACCATGATTCAGAATCTTCCCTGGCTCTTCCTCCTGCTGCCCCTGCTGGCAGCGGCCCTCGACTGGGTCCTCTTCAGCAAGTGTTCCAAGACAGCCGCCACGCTCTCCATCCTCTCCGCAGCTGCCACCTTCGCGCTCTGCGTCGCCTACCTCGCCGGGCTCAGCACCGGCACCCCCGAGGTCTACACCTGGATGCCCGTGGCCGAGGAGCGGCTCTGCCTGCACCTCGGGCTGCTGACCGACCCGCTCGCCATGCGCATGATGCTCGTCGTCACGGGCATCGGTCTGCTGGTGCACATCTTCTCCATCGGCTACATGAAAGGCGATGCGAGCAACCTCAGCCGCTACTTCGCGGGGCTGAGCATCTTCATGTTCAGCATGAGCTGCATCGTGCTGGCCGACAACCTCGCCATGACCTTCATCGGCTGGGAAATGGTCGGCTTCTCCTCCTACCTGCTCATCGGGCACTGGTATGACAAAGCCTCCGCCGCCGACGCCGCCAAAAAGGCCTTCATCACCAACCGCGTGGGTGACTTCGGCTTCCTCATCGGCATCCTGCTCACGCTCGGCGTCTTCGGCAGCATGAACTTTGCCGACATGGCCGGCAAGGCCGCGGGCATCCCCGCCGCCCTGCTCACCGCCACCGTGCTCTGCCTCTTCTGCGGCGCGGTCGGCAAATCCGCCCAGTTCCCGCTGCATGTGTGGCTGCCGGACGCCATGGAGGGTCCCACCCCCGTGTCCGCCCTCATCCACGCCGCCACGATGGTGGCTGCGGGCGTGTACATGCTCGTGCGCCTGCAAATCGCCATGGGCAACGCCGCCTTCACCGACACCGCCTGCGCCGTCATCGCCTCGATCGGCGCCATCACGGCCGCGCTGGCGGCGCTCATCGCCACCCAGCAGGACGACATCAAGCGCGTGCTCGCCTACTCCACCCTCTCCCAGCTCGGCTACATGGTCATGGCCGTGGG
>JBJEVL010000142.1:0-2646 GCA_051884335.1 Akkermansia sp.
CTGATGGATATTTTTTCGTTTGCGACGACGACGGCGCTGTTCCGCATGCACTTCGACACCCTGCGCGAGAAGTATGTGCGCCGCGCGGTGATTCTGACGGCGAACAAGGCGGAATCGGCGGCCTTTTCCGGGGAGATGGAGGTGGAGGCGCTGCTGGACCAGACGGAGCAGGAGGTGCTGGGTATCCGCGCGAGCGCGGAGCGGGGCGAGGAGTGGAGCCTAGCGCGCGATATCGACAGCGCGGTGTCGAACTTGGAGCGCATGATGAGCACCAAGGGGGAGATTTTGGGGCTGTCGACGGGTTATCCCCGCTTGGACAAGATGATCAACGGGCTGAAGGGCGGGGAGCTGTTTGTGATTGCGGCGCGTCCGTCGATGGGTAAGACCTCGTTCCTGCTGAACATCATGGAGCACTTGGCGCTGGATGCGCAGGGGGCGGGGAAGCCGAAGAAGGCGGTGCTGGTTTTCTCCTGCGAAATGCCCAGCGTGCAGTTGGTGGAGCGCTTGCTCTACGCGCGCAGCGGGGTGAGCAAGCAGTCGCTGCTCGCCAACCAGGGGCGCTTGGATAAGGAGCAGATGAAGCGGCTGAAGTACGCCATCTCGGAGCTCAAGGGCAGCAAGCTGGTGATTGATGACACGGCGGGGATTTCGATTGCGGAGCTGCGCGCCAAGGCGCGCCGCGTGCTGCGCGATCACCCGGATTTGTGCTGCATCGGCATTGACTACCTGCAGCTGATGCGCTCGCACACGAAGCAGGCGCAGAACAGCCGCGAACGCGAGATCGCGGAGATTTCCGGCGGGCTCAAGGCGCTCGCTAAAGAGCTCAACCTGCCCATCATCGTGCTGGCGCAGCTGAACCGCGGTCCGGAGAACCGCCCGGGGCGCAACAAGGGTGTGCCGATGATGAGCGATCTGCGTGAGTCGGGCGCCATTGAGCAGGATGCGGATATGATCGGGCTGCTGTATCGCTCGGCTTACTACGCGGAGGATGATGAGGAGCGCGAGACGGTGGGCACGGATGCCAATTTGGCGCTGGCGAAGAACCGCAACGGTCCCACGGGCGATGTGCCGCTGAGTTTCACGGCGGAGCTGATGCGCTTCTCGCCGCGGGTGCCGCGTGAGGATGAGGAGGAGGGCTGAGCATGACGGGATTGCGACAGTGGGGGATGTGGCTGCTGCTGCTCGGGGCGGCGGTCGTGCTGTGCGCCTGCGGGAGCGTGAGCCCTGCGGGGGGCAGCGGCGTGGTGGTGCTGGATGTGGGGCATTTTGTGGGCGGTGAGGGGGCGCAGAGTCCCGGTCCTGTCGGTGGGGTGCTGCTGCGGGAGAATGAGTTTTGGTACCGCTACTGCTACGATGTGAAGCGGGTGATTGAGCGCGCGGGCTACCGCTGCTATGTGTGCAACCGCGGCTACCTGCCGACGCAGGAGCCGCTGGCTTCCTACGCGCGTCGCGCGCGAGTGGTGGGGCTGCGCCACCCCGACCGCAACGGGGCGCGCTACCCCTCGCGCTATTTCCCCGACCGCGTGGCGAGCGGCATGGTGAGCGCGGACTACGCGATTTACCGCCGCGCGGATGCGGTGGTGTTCCTGCACCACAACAGCGCGGGCAGCGGCTGGGGCCACCCGACGAACGGGGTGGTGCTGGCGAATCGCTACAACGGACGCCCGCTGGCGCAGTGCATTGCGGATGCGCTCAACCGCCGCGTGCTGAACCACGGCATGCCCAACGGCGGGCGGAACTGCACGGTGCAGGTGCGCTACCGCGATGCTGACCGCGCGGCGGGCTGGCTGAATGCCTGCGACGACGCGGGCATTGCGGCGGCGGTGACGGAGGCGGCTTTTCTCAACAACCGCGAGCACGCCGCCTTTCTGGCGACGGAGAGCGGGGCGCGTCGCTTTGCGGAGGCTGTGGGGCAGGGCGTGGTGGATTTCCTGCGCAGCGGCAGGATGCAGCGCCATCGCCGCGCCGACCCTTTCCGTGCGGATGAGGGTTCCTTCGGGGCGGCTCCCGAGTCGCGCCGCCTGTCGGTGCCGGGGGCGCGGCTGCTGCTGCGCTAGTTCATGCGCATGAGCGAGAGCGAACCGATGAGGGCATCGGGGCGGATGCTGTGCAGCGCGCGGCAGCAAGCGCGGGCGGTGGCGCCGGTGGTGGTGATGTCGTCGATGAGCAGCAGGTGCGCGGGCAGGCGGCGCTTGCCCGAGGCGTAGGCGGCGAGGGGGCGGTAGGCGTCGCGGGCGTTGCGCTCGCGGCGGGCGGCGTTGAGCCGGGTTTGGCTGGCGATGCCGGTGTCGCGGCGCTCGAGCGCCTGCATCAGGGGCAGGCGCAGCAGCCGCCCGAGGGCGCACGCCAGCTCCTCCGCTTGGTTGTAGCCGCGCTCGTGCAGGCGCCTGCGCGTGACGGGCACGGGGATGAGCACCCAGTCGCGCTGCTGCCGCAGGGGCGGGTGCTGCTCCCACAGCTCCGCCAGCAGGGGCGCGAGCGCGGGCGCCAAGTGGTTCTGCCCGTGGTACTTGAGGTCGTGGATGAGGCTCATGGCTTCCTCGGAGTAGCGCAGGGCGGCGCGTGCAAAGGCGTAGTCAGGGTCGTGGTCGCGGCAGGCATCGCAGACGTCGGCCAGGGCAGCCGTGCCGTACACGGGCGCACCGC
>JBJEVL010000143.1:0-11557 GCA_051884335.1 Akkermansia sp.
ACCCCGAAAGCTGTTTTTTGACTTGACTTCAACTCATCTGACCGCTATCGTGGAGTCACCACTATGACTGAACCTCGCATTGTTATCACCGGCATGGGTGCTCTTTCGCCCCTCGGCAATTCGGTGGCGGAGACTTGGGACGGCATGAAGAACGGCCGTTCCGGCATCAGCCGCATCGAAAGCATCGACACCGCTCCTTACGCCGTGCATATCGCCGGTGAAGTGCGCGGGTTTGACCCCACTCCGTATTTCCGCAAGGATCCCAAGACGGCGCGCCGCTGCGATCGCTTTGAGCAGCTGGCGATGGCCGCCGCCGTCATGGCGGTGGACGACTCCGGGCTCGACCCGGAAAAGACGGACAAGAACCGCGTCGGTGTCATGATCGGCTCCGGTATCGGCGGTTTGGACATTCACGGGGTCAACTTGTCGGCCATGCTGAAGAGCGGCCCCCGCCGCGTGTCCCCGTTCTGCATCCCCTACATGATCACCAACATGGCCAGCGGTCTGGTGAGCATGGAGTACGGCTTCGGCGGCCCCAACATGAGCATTTCCACGGCTTGCGCCACGGCGAATCACTGCATCGGCGAGGCTTGGCGCATCATGAAGTTCGGCGATGCCGATGTCATGATCTGCGGCGGTGCGGAGGCGGCTATCCAGCCCATCGGGCTGACGGGCTTCGCCAACATGAAGGCGCTTTCCACCCGCAATGATGACCCGGCCACGGCTTCGCGTCCCTACGACATTGACCGCGACGGCTTTGTGATGGGTGAGGGCGCGGGTGTCATCGTGCTGGAGACGCTGGAGCATGCTCAGGCGCGCGGTGCTAAGATTTACTGCGAGCTGGTGGGCTACGGTCTCTCGGCCGATGCGTACCACCTGACGTCGCCGCTGCCCGAGGGCGAGGGTGCCAGCCGCTGCATGGAGATGGCGCTGCGCCACGCCGGGCTGCAGCCCTCCGAGGTGGACTACATCAACACGCACGGCACATCGACCCATGTGGGCGACATCTGCGAGACGAAGGCGATCAAGCGCACCTTCGGCGAGCACGCCATGAAGGGGTTGGTGGTGTCCTCCACCAAGTCGATGACGGGTCACCTGCTGGGTGCGGCGGGCGGCATTGAGCTGCTGGCCTGCGTCAAGGCGATCGAGGAGAATTTCGTGCCCCCGACCATCAACGTGTTCAACCAGGATCCCGAGTGCGATCTGGATGTTTGCCCGAATGTCGGCCGCTCCATGAAGGTGGATGTGGCGCTGAGCAACTCCTTCGGCTTCGGCGGTCACAATGCCTCGCTGATCGTCAAGCGTTTCACCGCCTGAGGCGGCACCGAGCTTTCAACGGCGGCAGCGGGGGCATCCGAGTGCCCGCTGCCGCCGTTTCTCCCGTCCGATGACCATTCGCCCGCATCTGCGCGTTGTCCTACGCCGCCTGTTCCCCGCGCCCGCTGCCGCCGTTTCTCCCGTCCGATGACCATTCGCCCGCATCTGCGCGTTGTCCTGCGCCGCCTGTTCCCCGCGCCCGGGTCGCTGAGCGCGGGGGATGCCCTGTGGCTGCGCTTGCTGGGCACGGCGGCGGCATCGGTCGCGCTGACGGTGGCGCTGGGGCTTGCCGGGCTGATGGAGCGGCTGGAGTGGGAGCAGATTCGCTTGCTGGCGGGCAATCCTTTTTACATTGATGCGTCGGCGGCGCAGGTTTCGCTGCTTTCGCCGGGCGGCACGCTGCTGCTTTGTGTGGCGGTGGCGCTTTATCTCAGCGCGGTGCTGCTGCATGAGCGCCGGGCGCTGTGGCGGTTCAGTATCATGATTCCGGCGCTGACGGCGCTGGCGCTGCCCGGTTTGCTGTGCCTTTTTTGGGGTGGGGTGCTCAACATGGCACCGGCCTTGCTCACGGCTTTGTTCTGCTGGCTGGGGGTGGAGTTGCAGGAGTGGCGGCGACGCCGCAGACGGATGGTGCGCGGATGAAGACGCAGGATTATCCCGCCGCTGTTTTGGAGTTGATTGCCGCGCTGAAGCGCATGCCCGGCGTGGGCAGTCGCGGCGCCGAGCGGCTCGCTCTTTGGTTCCTGCAACAGGGACGGGCGGAGGCTCGTCGGCTGGCCGAGGCGCTGACGAGTGCGGCGGACAGCGTGGGGCACTGCCCCGAGTGCGGTTTTTTTGCCGAGTCGGGCGCGCGCTGTACGGCTTGCAGCGATGCGTCGCGCGATGCGGATGTGCTCTGCGTGGTGGAGCAGCCCACGGATGTGCTGCCCATTGAGCGCTGCGGCTGTTACCGCGGGCTTTACCACTGTTTGGGTGGGCGTATTTCGCCTCTGGATGGGGTGATGCCGGAGGATTTGAGTGTGGAGCGCTTGCTGGATCGGGTGCGCGCGCACCCCGGTTGCGAGGTGATTCTTGCCTTGGGGTCCGATGTGGAGGGCGAGGCGACGGCGCTGTATCTCGCGGAGCAGCTGGCGGCGCTGCCCTGCCGCACCACGCGCTTGGCGCAGGGGATGCCCGCCGGCGCGGGACCGGGGCATGCGGATGCCATCACGCTCATGCGGGCGCTGGAGGGGCGGCAGCGCCTCTGAAGGCGGGAGCGCTCAGGGAAGGGCTTCGCTGATGAGGTAGCCCGTCAGGCTGCAAACAGATACCGGAAGGTCGATGGCGGGGAACGCAAGGCCTGCGGTGGGCAGGGCATAGAGCGCCCGCCAAGAGAAGCGCTCTTCTGCGCCGTTGAAGATGTGAACTTTTCCGTCCTTGCGGCACCCGTCCGTGATATTGCTGACGATCATGAAGCCCGCAGGCGACGGTGCATGCGTTGTCCGAACATCGAGTGTCGCGTCATCCCATGCCGGAGCGAATGTGCCGCGCAGCCGGCGCGCGGTGTGTGACGAACAATATGTGCTTGCTAATGGGCAGCCGCACCGCTACAATCGCGGTGGTGCGTATCGGTTTATGGCTCGGCGTAAAAAGGGCAGATTGTTTGGGGTTCGCGGCGATGGCAGCGGGCTGGGGCGCCGTGTGCTGTTGTGGCTGCTGGTGCTGGCGGCGGGGCTGGGTCTGCTGACGTTGCTGGCGTGGTATCAGATGCTGGCTTTTTTGCAGGGGGACGCATTCCGCGCTTTGCTGGAGACGCAGGGGCGGCAGGCGTTGGGGGCGCAGCGCGTGGTGCTGGAGAGCAATGTGGCGCTCGACGGCGATTGTCTGAGCGTGGAGGGTGTGCAGATCGAGGGTGCTCGGGCGCTGCAATCGGTGCATTTTGCCGGCATCCGCATGGAGTTTGACCGCGGGGCGCTCCTGCGGCGCGGGGTGCATGTGCGCACGCTGAGCGCGGAGGATGGCGAGTTGGTGTTTGATTGGGGCGCCTCCGCTTCGCGCGCGGCCGCGCCGAAGGCGGCGGGACGGCAGGATGCGGCGCCGACGCCGACCGTCGAGGAGTCGCTGGGTGCCGGCATGGTGTCGATGTTTACCCCGCGCTCCTACCGGGTGGATGCGGTGGCGTGCAAGAATACCGATCTTTGCTTGCGTCGCGGCGGGCAGGAGTACCGCTTGCTCAACAGCGCGGCCACGGCGACCCCGCGTCCGCAGGGGGGCTGGCAGTTGCATTTGGAGAACGGGCGTCTGCACTGCCCTTGGGCGGTGCTGCGCGAGGCGAGTCTCAAGTCGGCGCTGCTGCGATGGGATGCGCAGCGCACCGAGCTGAGCGATGCGCGCATCATGCTGTCGCCGGGCGAGCTGCGGCTCAAGGCGCAGCGCTCGGAGAGTTCGGGGCGCTGGTCGGCCAATCTGACGCTCAACAAGGCAAGCGTGACGCGCCTGCTGAGCGAGAGCTGGCAGCGGCGGGTGACGGGTGAGCTCTTCGGCAGGATGGTGCTCAACGGCTCGGCGGAGGGAATTACGGCGGCGGAGGGCAAGCTCTCGCTGCAGCAGGGGGTGCTGATTGACCTGCCTTTTCTGGCGGCGCTGCCGGTGGAGGGGGCGTACCCCTACCGTCGCGTGGATCTGGTGAAGGCGGAGTGCTCTGTGCGCTATCCCTACTGCGATGCGGCGCGCCATGTGCAGGATGCTTGGTTGTTCGATGATTTGCAGGTGCGTTCGGCAGACGGTCGCCTGCTGCTGCGGGGGCATGTGCTGCTGGGGGCAGACGGCAGCTTGGGCGGCACGCTGCGTGTGGGGCTGCCCAAGGCGGTGCTCGGGGCGTTGCCGCAGCAGGAGCTGCTGGGGCGTTTGTTCCGTGGTTCGGAGGAGGAGCCGGGCTATTTTTGGCTGAATATCAACCTGAGCGGCACCTTGGACGCGCCGGAGGAGGATTTGAGCGTGCGCGTCAGCACGCTGGTGCAGGGGCTGCTTCCCGCTGCCGGAGCCGCTGCGGATGCTCCCGCCCGCTTGTTGCAGCTCCTGCTGCAGCCGCAGGCGACTCCGCCCTCTTCCGCCGCGGAATCGGCGGCGCCTGCGGAACCTGCGGCGCCGGTGCAGCGCGCGGCCGAGCAGCTGATCAAGGCGGGGCTGCGCTCTCTTTTCTGATGATGAACTATTATCCTTCCCAGTACATTGATGCGGTGGCGCTGATTCGCGAGCGCTTCGCGCCGACGGCGTTCCGCGCGACGCTGCCCAACGGCAAGGAGACGGTGGCCTTTGTGCAGCGGCGCGAGGCGGCGCTGCTGGAGGTGATTCGCCCCGGCGACCGCGTGCGGGTGGTGCTGAGTCCGGCGGATTTTGACCGCGCGCGCATTGTGGGGATGGCTGACGGAGGCATGCAGCCATGAGCGCGGACGGCAGTGAGCCCTCGTTCCCCCGTCCCGAGCTGCTGGCTCCTGCGGGCAACTGGGACTGCGTCCGTGCGGCCGTGGCCAACGGGGCGGACGCGGTTTATTTCGGGCTCGACCGCTTCAACGCGCGCATGCGGGCGGACAATTTTACCTTGGAGGATCTGCCGCGCTTGGTGCCCTACCTGCGCGCGCACGGGGTGCGGAGCTATGTCACCATGAATGTACTCATCTTCCCGGCGGAGCTGGAGGAGGCGTCGCGCTATCTGGCAGCGCTGGATGCGGCGGGGGTGGACGGGGTGATTGTGCAGGACATGGGGCTGGCGCAGCTGGTGTCGCAGCAGCGGCGGGCGGGGCGCTGGCGCTTGGAGCTGCACCTCTCCACGCAGATGACCATCAGTTCGCCCGAGGCGGTGCGGCTGGTCGATGCGCTGTTCGACCCGCAGCAGATTGTGCTGGCGCGCGAGCTTTCGCTGCGCGAGATTGCCGCCTGCGCCAAGGCGACGACGAAGCCCATCGAGTGCTTTTGCCACGGCGCGCTTTGCGTGGCTTACAGCGGGCAGTGCCTGACGAGCGAGAGCATCGGCGGGCGCAGCGCCAACCGTGGGGTCTGCGCTCAGGCCTGCCGCATGCCCTACCGCTTGGAGGTCGATGGGCGCATGCGCGATTTGGGCGAGCGCCGCTACCTCTTTTCGCCGCAGGATTTATGCGCCTACGACCGCGTGGCGCCGATGCTGGAGGCGGGGGTGCACAGTTTCAAGATTGAGGGGCGCCTGAAAACGCCCGAGTATGTGGCGGCGACGGTGCGGGCGTACCGCGCGGCGCTGGATGCGGCGCTGCGGGGCAGGGGGATGGAGCCGCGCCGCCGCGCGGCGGATCTGTACGCGATGCAGATGAGCTTTTCGCGCGGGTTTTCGACGGGCTGGCTCGACGGCACGGATCACCCGCTGCTGACGCACGGGCGCTTCGGCAAGAAGCGCGGGCTGCTGATGGGGCGCATTGTGCGCTGCGGCGAGGGCTGGGTGGAGCTGGAGGGCGAGGCGCTGCCGCCTGTGGCGGCGGGCGATGGCTTTGTGATTGATGCCGGGCGCGACCGCAACGAGGAGCAGGGCGGGCGCATTTGGCGCGCGGAGGGGCAGCGGCTGTACTTCCACGGCAAGGGCAGCCGCATCGACTGGCGCAGCGTGCGCCCCGGCATGCTGCTGTGGAAGACGGATGACCCCGCGCTCAACAAGCGCCTGCATGCGGCGTGGAGCCGAGCCTCCGCGCCCGATGCCGCGCTCGGCGCGGTGCCGCTGGATCTTGTGGTGGAGGGGCGCTTGGGCGGCGAGCTGGCGCTGCATGGCGGCGGGTTGACGGTGCGCAGCGGCCAGCCTCTGGAGCGCGCGCACAAGCATGCGCTGACGGAGGAGCTGCTGCGCGAGCAGTTCGGTCGCTTGGGCGGCACGGGCTACTGCCTCGGTCGCTGCCGCGCGGAGCTGGAGCCCGGGCTCATGATGCCGCTGTCGGTGCTCAACCGCATGCGCCGCGAGCTGGTGGAGCGCTTGGGGGCGCCGAGGGCGGTGCCTGCCGCGCCCTCGCCGCTGCCGGAGCTTGCGCCGGCGGGGCGTGTGGCGCCCGCCGAGCGCTGCGAGCTTTCCGTGCTCTGCCGCGAGGAGGCGCAGGCTTTTGCCGCCGCCCGCGCGGGTGCGCAGCGCGTGTATTTGGATATCAAGGATTTGCGCCGCCTTGAGGAGCTGGCGGCGCAGCTGCGCGCGCAGTTCCCCGAGCTGAGCGTTTGGGTGGCGACGCTGCGCATCATGAAGCCGCACGAGGGGGGCTACTTCAAGTACCTGACGGCGGCGCGCCCCGACGGCGTGCTGGTGCGCAATTTGGGCGCGGCGCAGTGGTGCCGCGAGCAGGGGCTGCCGATGGCGGGCGATTTCTCGCTCAACACGGCCAACCCGCAGAGCGTGGCGCTTTGGGCGGCGTGGGGCATGCAGTTTTCCACCGCTGCTTACGATTTGGATGCGCGGCAGCTGGCGGATCTGCTGGCGGCGGGCTGCGGCCCGCAGCTGGAGCTCACGCTGCACCAGCACATGCCCATGTTCCACACGGAGCACTGCGTGTTTTGCACCTTCCTGTCGCGCGGTCACAGTTTCAAGGACTGCGGGCATCCCTGCGAGCATCATCGCGTGCGCGTGATGGATCGCACCCACGCCATGCACTACCTGCGCAGCGATGAGGGCTGCCGCAACACGTTGTTCAACGGCAAGGCGCAGAGCGCTGCGCGCTATGCGGAGAGCATGCGCCGCTGCGGGCTGGGGCGTTTCCGCGTAGAGTTGTTGGAGGAGAGCGCCGAGCGCGCGGAGCAGCTCGTGGCGCTTTACCGCGACCTGCTGCGCGGGCAGCTGGCTGCCGAGGAGTTGCTGCGCCGCGCGGATGCGCTCGACCGCATCGGCATCATCTGCTGAGGGGGGGCAGGGTGCCGGCGGATGCTGCATCCTGAGGCGGCTCGAAGCCGCAGGATTTTCGGCGGGTGGAAGCCTTTTTTCCTTGCAAGAAACACGGCGTGCCGCTAAGATGGATAGTGCGGACGGGGGTGCCGTTCTTGTTGCCCCCCGAAAGCGATTTTCAGAACCACAACCATAGAAAGAGGTACTAACCATGTCGAATGTTTCTGCGAACATTACTGTGACGGGGCGCCATATTGAAGTGACCGATGCCATCCGCGAATTCGCCGTGAAGAAGATTGAGGCGATTCACATTGATTACCCGAAGATTGTCGAGGCGCGCGTGGTCGTCGATGTGCAGAAGGAGCGCCAAGTGGCTGAAATCGTGTTGTTTTGTGCTGACCACATCACCATTCAGGCTTCGACCACGGCGCCGGACCTCTATGCCGCCATCGACGAGACCATCACGAAGATCATGCGCCGCATGCGCAAGCACAAGACCCGCCTGATGAAGCATTATCGCCCCCATCGCTCCACCAGCATCCGCAAGCTGGATGAGTCTGTCTACGCCGAGGATGTGCTGGACTACGATGTGGACACCGAGTCGCCCGAGGATCCGAAACCCATCCGCATCACCCGCGAGGGCTACGACCTGCGCACCATGTACAAGGAGGACGCCATCATGGAGCTGGAGATTTCGGGCAAGCCCTTCGTGTTGTACCGCAATGCGCGCCGCAACGTGCTGCAGATTGTCTACCGCACCTCGCCCGGCGAGTACTCCATCATCGAGTTGGGCAATGAGCTGAAGGCCTGAGCCCGCTCGCCGATACCTCTGTCAGCAGCGCCGCGCCTCCCGCCGGGGGTGCGGCGTTTTGCCTGCCCCGCTGCCCCGGCTCCGGTGTGCGGGAGTGGCGTCTCCGGCAGCGACGGGGGTGTTTTGCCTGCTCAGGCGTGCAGGGAGCGGAAGAGCGGCTCCAGCCAAGGTGTCAGATCCACCCCGAAGCAGCATTTGAGCACCAGGTAGACGACGCAGAGCATGAAGAGGGTGGAGAGGATGCGGCGCAGGATTTTCATGAACACCCACAGGGCGGCCAGTACGGCTGCCGTGCCGGAGGAGAGCCAGCCGTCCCACCCGAAGTCGGAGAGCCAGCCCGGGCCCACCTCGGCGGTGTTCTGAGCCAAGGGCAGCAGGAAATCAGCGAGGAAGTTCATCATGACGCGGCGCACCCTAGCACAGGTGACGCCTTTTGGCAAGCACGAATGCGCGCCCCCGTGTCCTGCTCGGAGCACGGGGGCGCGGGGGAGGGGTGTTTGCCGGGGCTCATTCCGCGATGGCGGCGAGAGCCTGCCGCAGGTCATCGATGATGTCCTCGGCGTCCTCGGTGCCCACGGAGAAGCGAATCAGGTCGGGGCGCACACCGGCCTCGATGAGCTGCTCGTCGGAGAGCTGGCGGTGGGTGTGGCTGGCGGGGTGCAGCACGCAGGTGCGCGAGTCGGCCACATGGGTGACGATGGCGGTGAGCTTGAGGCTGTCGATGAACTTGATGGCGCGCTCGCGCCCGCCGCGGATGCCGAAGGTGACAACGCCGCAGCTGCGACTGCCGTCGAACTGGCGCTGCGCCAGCGCGTGGTAGGGGTTGTCGGGCAGCCCGGCGTAGTTGATCCACGCGACATCGGGCTGCGCGTGCAGGAACTCGGCGACCTTTTGCGCGTTTTCGCAGTGGCGGGGCATGCGCAGGTGCAGCGTCTCCAGCCCGAGATTGAGCAGGAAGCAATTCATGGGCGAGGGGATGGAGCCCAGATCGCGCATGAGTTGCACCGTGGCCTTGGTGATGTAGGCGCCTTCGCCGAAGGCTTTGGTGTAGATGAGGCCGTGGTAGCTCTCGTCCGGCTGCGTGAGCCCGGGGAACTTGTCGGCGTGGGCTTCCCAGTCAAAGCGGCCGCTGTCGACCACGGCACCGCCCACCTGGCAGGCGTGGCCGTCCATGTACTTGGTGGTGGAGTGGGTCACGATGTCGGCGCCGTGCTCGAAGGGGCGGCAGTTGATGGGGGTGGCAAAGGTGTTGTCCACAATCAGCGGCACGCCCTGCGCGTGGGCAATGTCGGCCATCTTGCGGATGTCCAGCACGGCGAGCGAGGGGTTGGAGATGGTCTCGCCGAAGAGGCACTTGGTGTTGGGGCGGAAGGCTTTGGCAATTTCCTCAGCCGGGGCATCGGCATCGACAAAGCTCACCTCGATGCCCAGCTTCTTGAGCGTGACGGCAAAGAGGTTGTAGGTGCCGCCGTAGATGGCGGAGGCGGAGACGACATGGTCGCCCGCTTCGCAGATGTTGAAGATGGCGTAGAAGCTCGCCGCCTGACCGCTGGAGGTCAGGATGGCGGCCACGCCGCCCTCCAGCTCGGCGATTTTTTTCGCCACGCACTCGTTGGTGGGGTTTTGCAGGCGGGTGTAGAAGAATCCGGCATCCTTGAGGTCAAAGAGGCGCGCCATTTGGTCACTCGTCTCGTAGCGGAAGGTGGTGGATTGGTAGATGGGCAGGACGCGGGGCTCCCCCTTGCCGGGTTGCCAGCCGCCTTGGACACAAATGGTGGAGGTTTTCATGATGGGGCTACTCTAACACGCTCGCTCGCGCGCGGCAAGCGCATCCTGCGTCACGCTCACCGTGCTCAGAACTCGGCGTTGAGGGCGTAGAGCCAGCGCAGGGCGGAGGGATGGCGGTTGAGATCGTGGCGGTGCAGGGGCTGGGCGAGCGTCAGGCTCATGCTCAGGTGATGCATCAGCCCCAGCCGAAGTCCGCCGCCGACAGAGGACAGGAACTTCTCGTTGTAGTCCCGCAGCAGCGCATCCGTATCGCGGTGCACAAGCTGCCCGAAGTCCCAAAAGACGAAGAGCTCGGCGCTGTGCAGTTGCAGATGTTGCGGCATCAGGGGCAGGAAGTTGTAGCTCAGCTCGCTTTGGATGTTGTAGCCGCGCTCGCCGCAGAGCATGCCTTCTTCGTAGCCGCGGACGCTGTTGATGCCGCCCAGCTGGATCTGCTCGCTGCCCGGCATGGTGCGCAGGTTGCTCGCTTGGTATTGTCCGCGCAGCAGGGCCGAGAAGCCGTGGGTCAGCTTGTGCCGGAACTCCAGCTGGTAGTTGAAGCGCCAGAAGGGGGACTCGCTCCCGACCAGCTGCCAGCCGCGCGTGAGCATGGCGGCGTTGTAGAGGTAGCCGTCTCGGAAGAGCAGCAGGTCATCGAGGGTGAAGGTGAGGTCGTTGGTGCGGTAATGGTTCAGCTCCAGCCCGCTCATGGTGCTTTCGTTCTCCTTGAAGAGCATTTGGAGCCCGGCGGAGAAGATGTTGCGCTCGCTGACGGCGAGGGGGCGGCGCACCCCGATGCGCAGCGCCTTGTAGTCGCCCTCCACATTGAGATCGCGCATCTCGTCGGTGATGATGTCGGTGGTGGCGCGGTCAAGACCCAGAGTCCAGGTGGTGTTGAGGCTGTTTTCCGTGAGCATGTAGGCGGCGCTGAAGGCGTCGGTGCCTTCGCTGCCCACATAGCCCAGCGTCAGCTGGTCGCGGGTGTAGCGCCCCGCCAGCAGCCCGCGCGCGGTGCCGAAGCCGCCGCCGCGGTAGAGCCCGGTGCTGCGCTGCCCGGCGTTGTCGGTGAAGAGCAGGGCGCTGTAGCGCTGCGGCTCCTCGGTGACGAGCTCGAGGTCGGTTTTGCCTGCGGCATCGCCGGGGGTGATGTTCAGGCGCGCCTTGAGGTCGCTGACGGCGTTGAAGGCGACGAGTAGGCTCTCGATGTCATCGACGCAGAAGACCGCACCCTCGGGTAGCTGCGCGGCGCGCAGGACATAGGATTCGGGCGTGAAGTGCATGCCCGTGGCGTGCACGCGGCCGATGCTGCCCTCGAAGAGCCCCACACGCAGGGTGCCGCTGCTGACATCCTGCTCGGGCAGCCAGGCGCGGCTGGTGATGCAGCCGCGCTCGCGGTAGGCCTTGTTGAGGGTGCGGACGATGCTGCGGATGTTGGCCATGGAGAGGGTTTTGCCCTCCCACTGCTGCCGCAGCCCCTCGATGAGGTCGGTGGGCAGCACGCGGCTCGGCGCGATGTCGAGGCGGCGCAGCGGGAGCAGGGGGCGCATCTCCTCGGGCGAGGGGGCAGGCTCGGCCTCATCGGGTGCGACCTCGGGCTTGGGCGCGTTTTCGGCGCGGCGCATCTGCTCCACCCGGGTGTTGAGGGCGCGGCGCTGCATGCTGTCGCGCAGGCGATCCATGGTGCGGGCGGCATCTTGGGCGGGCAGGGGCAGCGCGGCGAGCAGCAGTGCGGCGAGGAAGGCGGAGCGGGCGGTCATCGGGAGAGAACGGTGAGGGGGGTGGTCGTGGTGATGGTGGTGGTC
>JBJEVL010000144.1:0-11527 GCA_051884335.1 Akkermansia sp.
ATCGGGCACCGCTCGTTTGTGGAAGATGTTTTGGGGCACGCCGCCGACCACTCCTTGCTCATTCGGCGTTTTCTGGAGGAGCCTTTCGAGTTAATGGGCTATTTGTTGCTGCTGATGGCGGCGTTTGAGTTTTATCGGGAGTTACTGCGCACGCCCAAATCATGAGTCCTCCGCGACCTGACCTGAAAAACACTTCCCCCTCCCTGCAAGCGCAACGAGGGGGAGCATCGGCCTTCTCGCTTGTCATCAGCTGACCCCGGCGGGAATCGAACCCGCATTTACCCTTTAGGAGAGGGCCGTTCTATCCGTTGAACTACAGGGTCGGGGAAATCAATGGCGCACGGAGCCGTAGGCGGCGCGCACGCGCGCCAGAGCCTCCGGGCTCAGGCGGGGCTCCAGCTCGGGGAACATGCGGTCGAAGTACTCGGGGGGTGTCCAGCCGTGCAGCGCTTGGGGAGCCGCTTTCTCAAAGGCCCAGGTCGGGATGGGCACCACGACATCGAGAATCACAGGCGCCTTGGGCGCCAGCGCGCAGAGGAGCTCCGCGATCTCGGGCGCGAGTTCGGGGTGAGCCGCCAGCACCTGCAAGATCCAATTAAGGCTCAAGCGATTGGGAGGCACCACCACCGCCGCCAGCAGCGGCACCAGCGCAGCCGTCGAGCGGCGCGTCAGCGGTTCCAGCAGGGGCAGCACACGCATGTCGCCCAGGCTGAGCAAGGCATTGAGCAGCACGGGATTTCCCGAGGTGATGCACAGGCGCACCAGCTCCTGCACCCCCGCGAGCGGCTGCTCGGCGCCCGGCTGCGCCAGCGTGAGCATGCTCAGCGCCGCCTTGAGCGCCAGCGCAGGCTCCGGCTCCTGCAGCGCGTAGGGAGCGAGGTTTTTCCAGCCCTCACCGCGGCGCGAGGCAATGAAGCGCGTGAGCTGCTGCAGCCCGGCACGCCGCGCCGCCACGGGCGTTTTGGCGGCAAAGACCTCGTAAATGCGGGCATTTTCCTCCTGCTTGTCCTCGTCGTTGCCCGCCATGATGGCGCAGGCCATCATGGCCAGCGGCCACTGATCCGCGCCGATTTCATGGATGCGCACGGGGTCGTGCGCCATGGCGGCCAGGCGCTCCACCTCGGAAAGCCCCGAGAAATTGTCCTGAAAAATACCCATGGTTGCGGAAAATCAGGAACGCAGGTGCAGCGGATCCTCGTCGGGCGAGCTCTCGCCGGGAACGGGCTCCGCAAAGGGGTCATCGAGGGGATGCGGCTTGTCCGCTGCGGGAGCCTCCACGCGGCGCGGGGCATCCACATCGAGCAGCAGACGGTGCATCTGCACGGTCTTACCCGTCACCAGCGGACTCGTCTCGCACTGGGTCTCGGCCTGCGCATAGTAGTCGCGCGCCTTGTCCGTCTCACCGGCCGTGCGAGCCAAATCGCCCAGCGTCAGGTAAGCCAATGCCCGGTAGGGACTGTCGCCCAGTGCCGCCACGCGCTGCCACGACTCGGCAGCCTTGGCGGACTCCCCCTGCCCCATGTAGTAGGTGGCAACCGCCGCCTGCGCACGGGCGCGCAGCAAGGGGTGCACCTCGCTGTCGGCCAAGCGCTCGAGGCGCTCGATCCCCGCCTGCGGGGCACTCCCCGTCAGCTCCTTCAGCCCGGCCAGCAGCTCCGCGGTAGCATGCGAGGGGGTGGAGGCAAACTCGTCGCTCAGCCGCGCCAGCGCCGCATCATCGAACGAAGCCGGATCCACCACGCCGTTCTCGACCTTCAGCGCCGTCATGAGCTCTCCGGCAGCCTCCTGCTTCACATCGTGCAGGTGGGAGCAAAAGGCGATGATGCCGCCGCCCAGCACGCCGAGGGCAATGCCGCCCCAAAGCAGTTTTTTGTAGTGATTGTTGAGGAAAACCTCGTGGCGGGAGGGGCCCATCTCGATTTCGCCGATGGCCTTGATTTCCTCTGCGGAAAGGGGTTGGATGTCCTCGTTGTCGTTCGGGTTCATGGTTATGCTTTGTAAAGGTTGTTGAGCATGTGGAGGCGCTCCACATCATAGCAGCTGTTGAGGCCGAGATTGCGGTAAATCTCCAGCGTAGCCTTGGATTTGTTGAGCGTGTAGAAGTGGATGCCGTCCACATCGGCATCCAACAGTTCGTCGCACTGGTTGCTGGCGTAGTTGATGCCGATGCGCTCGACGCTGGCCCTGTCGCCGCCGGCGCGCAACAGCGCCTTGAGCAGCCGCGAGGGGAAATTGGTGCCGGCGGAGAGCTCGGCCATGCGGTTGAGGCCCGAGATACTCGTCACGGGCATGATCCCCGCGATGATGGGACAGTCGATGCCCATGATGCGGCAGCGGTCGCGGAAGTCGAAAAAGGCGTGATTATCGAAAAACAGCTGCGTGCAGATGTAGTCCGCGCCCTCATCGACCTTGGCTTTGAGGAAGTCCATCTCGCGCAGGCGATTGCGGGCATCGGGATGTCCCTCGGGGAAGCCCGCCACCCCCACGGTCAGGCGGTAGCCGAGCCCCTGCGCTTCCTCCCAGCGGCGGATGAAGCGCACCAGCTCCGCCGCGTGGTGGAACGCATCGCGCGTCGGGTCATAGGGGCGATTGCGGGGGGGATCGCCGCGCAGCGCCAGCACCGCGCGGGCGCCGGCCTTGGTGTAACCCGCCAAAATCTCGGCCAGCTCGGCCTCCGTGTGGCCGACACAGGTGAGGTGCGGCACAGTGGGAATCCCGCGGCTTTGGGTCTCCTGCACCACGGCGCGGGTGAACTCGCGCGAGCTGCCGCCCGCACCGTAGGTCACGCTGACAAAGCTGGGGTGAAACTCCTGCAGGCGCACGATGGTCTGCACGAGGTTGTCCGCTCCCTCCTGCGTCTTGGGCGGGAAGAACTCAAAGGAAAAACTCGGCGCGCGGTCGAAGAGAACGGATGAAGAAGCGCTCATGACACAAAGAGTCGGATCGATTCAGGGAAGCGGTACCAGACTGCCCTCCACCTCGGGCAAAGCGTCGGTCGGCGCCGCCTCCGATGCTTGGGGGGCGCCCCCACTCTCCGCCGCGGCAGGGAGTGTACCGAAATCGCCTTGTTCCCGGCGCAGATCGCTGCCGGTCAGGAAGGGCGTGAGAATCACCTCGTCGCCGGCTTCCGGGGTCGGAAGATTGGCCGGGGCACCGCCGGAAGCGGCAAACACGGCCTGCTTGATGGTGGCGCTCACCTGCCCGGACTCCTCGTCGCGCCCGTCAACCACAGCTTCGCAAACCACATAGTCCCCGCGGCGCACGGCGATCACCAGACCATCGTTCAGGGGGGTGTCGGTCTCGGGGGTGAAGAGGATGGAGTTCCACTCGCTGTTGTAGAAGGCGACATGCCCCAGCGCGGCAGGCGCCGTCACCTCGGTGTTGCTCTCCTTGGCCAGTCGCTCCTCCTCCTTGCGCTTGGCAGAGGCCAACACACTGATCTCCTCGGCCTCCGTCAGCTCCTGACGGCGGCGATTTTCGGCTTCCTCGGCCTCGCTGCGGGCGGTGCTGACCTCGGGGGCTTCCACCTCGGGATTCAGCTGAGCCATGCGGGCGGCATGCTCGGAGTTGCGCTGCTGGTACTCGTTGATTTTCAGGTTGGTGCGGTACAGCTCATACTGCTCCTGACGCGCAGGAATCAGCACGGTGACAGCGTAGAACAGCAGCCCGACCGTCAGGCAGAACAGAACCAGCAAAGTCACGCGAAAGGCATTCATGCGGGCACTATATCAAAATCGCCTCCGTTTTCAAGCTCGGAGTCTGTCAACGCCGCTGCATCTCTTCGGGAATGATGCACTCGGCCGTTGCCTCGATGGCAGGGCGGTGGGGAGAGCCGCTGTTTTCCTCCAGACAACGCCTCATCATCTCGCGCGCCTGCTCCTTCTCGCCACTCTGAACCAAAACCGTCATCTGCAAAAGCAGGTTGCGAATTTTGTCGCTGTGTTTCGTCGATGCCGCAGAGGCCATGCGGAAGAACTCCGCCGCGGGACGCAGGCGTTTTTTCTCGGCGCAGTACCAGGCAAAGGCCTCGCAGAGGGTGGCCCCCTCGGGCTTGGCTGCGCTCTTCCTCACCGCGGCTTCCAGCAAATCGGGGCGCCCCTTGCAGTCGCGCATCAGCTCGCGCCAGCGCACAAAGGGGTTGTCCGCCGAAGCGCGACCGACCGCCGCAAAGGGACGGTAGAGGGGGTCGCCGAAAACCACATTCTGCCACGACAGCAGCGGCACGGACGCCAGCTGTGCCTCAGCCACGGTGGCGCCCGTCAACAGAGTTTTGTAGAACTGACCGAAATCGTGGCAGCCCGCCAAAAACGGCTCATTGACATTGCCGAAGGTGACGGATGCCCCGCTGCGCAGCAACGCCGGCGCCCACTGACCGGGGTCGTGCAGGTCGGAGCAGCTGAAGGAATGCAGATGCCCCGCCACAGCACCGGGAGCAAAGCGAAAGGCGCTTCCCGGGGCGAAGGGGCCATCGGCGCGGTCGGTATACCAGCCGAAGTAGACCGCCGTTTGCGCCGGCAGGGGGTAGGTAGCCGCGAGCCGCTTGCCCGATGTCTCGAAAAACAGGGGCTGTTGCGCCTCCTGCGCGGCTTCGGCCGCGGCGTTGAACATTTTTTCTCCCTGCGCGTAGGGGCCGCCCTTGTCCACCACGACCCAGCCCCACAGCCCCTCGCGCTCGACGCGGACGGGATCCTGAATCATGCGGCGGATGCAGGCCTCGTCCGGTCCGTCGATGCGGGTAACGGCCATCACCGGAGTGTCGGGCGTGCCGGGCTCCGCCTTCTTGCCGTAGCAGGGGTTGTTGAGCCCGCTGTGCAGGGGGTAGCGTGCGCCCAGCAGCATGAGCTCGGAATCGACCGAGGCAGCCTCGTCGGGGGTCCACTCCACATGCACCTTCTCGCCGCGGCGCTTCTGCTCCTCGGCCTGGCGGCGGCGCTTGTCATTCACCTCGGCGCTTTCCTTCACCCGCAGGGGCACATCGGGCATCAGCACCATCGCCCCCATGCGGCGCACCCCGGCGGCCGCCCTGCCCTGCGCGGGCCAAATCCAGCTGTTGCAGCGCGCGGCATAAAGCAGGGGCGAGACCACCAAGCGCTCGAAATCGGAGCGCGACAGGTCGCCACCCTTGGGCAACCCCTGCAACGCCACCAGCTGCTCCCGGGGGACCTGCCGCAAGCGCGCGTATTCCTTGGCGCTGCGGCTGCTGAGGGGCGAATCGGCGTTATACACAACCACGAGCTGCTGCGGGGTCAGCGCCGCAGCAGACCCGAACAGGGCGAGAGCGAGAATCAGCTTACCCCACATGGCTCAGCGACGCTTGAAAATGCCGCGAAAGGCGTTAATGCCGCTCGGTGCCTTGGGAGCGCGTCGCCCGCCGCCCATGAGCGCCGACAGGTCGGGCATGTTGCCGGCCAGCGCGCTCATGTCGGGCACACCGCCGGGCTGCTGCATACTCTCCATCATGCGCTGCATCTCCGCCGAACCGGCGGCGGGGAGCTTGGGCATGCCGCCCTGCATCATCCCCTTCATCAGGCCGCCCATCTTGCCCTTGCCGCCCATGAGCGCCTTCATCTCGCGGAAATTCTTGATGAGGCGATTCACCTCGATTTCCGAGCAGCCGGAGCCCTTGGCAATGCGACGGCGCCGGCTGGGGATGAGCAGCTTGTCGTTGGCGCGCTCAGCGGGCGTCATGGAGAGCACAATCGCTTCCATGCGCTTGGTGCGTTTGGGATCCAGCGCCCCCTCCGGCAGCTGCTTGCGAATCTTGTTGAAGCCGGGCATGAGCCCCAGCAGCCCCTCCAGCGGCCCCAGGCTCTGCATCATGCGCATCTGGTTGAGGAAGTCATTGAAGTTAAACTCCCCGCTCATCAGGCGCCCCATGGATTTCATGGCCGATTCCTGGTCGATTTTTTCGGCCGCCTTCTCCACCAGCCCCACGATGTCGCCCATGCCGAGAATGCGGTCGGCCATGCGCTGCGGCACAAAGGCAGTGAGCATGTCGAGCTTCTCGCCCTCGCCCGCATACTTGATGGGCTTGCCCGTGACGGCGCGCATGGAGAGCGCCGCACCGCCGCGCGCATCGCCGTCCAGCTTGGTGAGCACGATACCCGTCAGCCCCACGGCGGCGTCGAAGGCCTGCGCCACGCGCACCGCCTGCTGCCCCGTAGCGGCATCGGCCACGAGCAGCGACTCGCGCGCCTGCAAAAATTTCGCCAGCTTCTTCAGCTCGGCCACCAGCGCCTCATCCACCTCCTGCCGCCCGGCGGTGTCGAAGATGAGGACATCGTGCTCCACCCCCTCGGCCCACCGGAGGGCATCCTTCGCCACGCGGATGACATCGCGCTCGCCGGCGGCGGGGGTGTAGACGGGCACCTCAATCTGCGCCGCCAGCGTGGCCAGCTGGTCAATGGCGGCGGGGCGAATCAGGTCGCAGGCCACCAGCAGGGGCTTATGCCCGTCCTTTTTGAGCCGCAGCGCCAGCTTGGCCGCCGTGGTGGTCTTGCCCGCGCCGTTGAGCCCCACGATGAGGATGCGCGCCGGGGCGGGGTCCAACTGCAGGGCGGCGGCCTCGCCCCCCAGCAATTCGGCCAAACGGTCGCGGAAAATTTTCACGATTTGCTCACCCGGCTTCACGGTTTTGAGCACCTTCTCCCCCAGAGCCTCCTCGCGCACATGGGCGATGAACTCGCGCGCGACGCCGTACTCCACATCGGCATCCAGCAGCGCCATGCGAATCTCGCGCAGCGCGTCTTTGATGTTGGACTCGGAAATCGTGCTCAGACCGCGCAGCTTGCGCAAGGCGTCATCGAGCTTCTCGGAAAGCAGGGAGAACATACCGCGCAGCGTAGCGGAAAGCGCACGCCGTGTCAAGCACCCGCCGAGGCATAATTTCCCCTTGACATTGGCAGCGCTGCGTGCTATCTGTCTCGGGCGACGGCGAGCCTGCCCCGACTGTTCGGTGGCAGCTCGCTGATGCTCTATTCACCATCTTCGGCACATCATGATAGCCTACACCAACGGAGAAAGCGCAGGGCGGCCCTGGGGCTACTGGCGTGTTTTGGGCGTGCAGCCCAATGCCGTCATCAAGCACTTGGAAATCAACCCCCACAGCCGACTCTCCCTCCAGCGCCACACCCACCGCGCCGAGCGTTGGATTGTCACGGGTGGGGTGGCTACGGTGCAGCGGGGCGAGGAGCATTTTGAGCTGCATCCCGGCGACTCCGTGCTGATTCCCTGCGGCGAGTGGCACCGCTTGGGCAACGCCGGGGACAGCCCCGTGAGCATCATCGAGGTGCAGATGGGCGACCTGCTCGACGAGAGCGACATCGAGCGGCTGGAGGACGACTACTGCCGCCCCGCCACGATTGCCCGAGCCTGAGCGCAGGCCGAAACGACCCGCTGCGCACACGCTTGCGGCTTGACAGGGGGCGCTCGGGCGCGTAGAGTGCTCCCTGTTATGGATTTTCGCAATTATCTGCACACGCATCCCGATGACAAGGGCTACTTCGGCCGTTTCGGCGGTGCCTACCTGCCCCCCGAGCTGGAACCCGCCTTCAAGGAAATTACCGAGGCCTACCACAGCATTTGCCACACCACGCGCTTCATCAGCGAGCTGCGCCGCATCCGCCGCGAGTTCCAGGGTCGCCCCACCCCCGTGTACCACTGCGAGCGCCTGAGCCGTCTCAACGGCGGCGCGCAGATCTACCTCAAGCGCGAGGATCTGAACCACACGGGAGCCCACAAGCTCAACCACTGCATGGGCGAGGGTCTGCTGGCGCAGTTCATGGGCAAGAAGAAAATCATCGCCGAGACGGGCGCGGGGCAGCACGGCGTGGCGCTCGCCACTGCCGCCGCCTACTTCGGGCTCGAGTGTGAGGTCTACATGGGCGAGGTCGACATCGCCAAGCAGGCGCCCAATGTCACGCGCATGAAGATGCTCGGCGCCAAAGTGGTGCCGGTGTCCCGGGGTCTCAAGACCCTCAAGGAGGCGGTGGATGCCGCCTTCGAGGCTTACCTGCGCGATTACAAGAACGCCATCTACTGCATCGGCTCGGTGGTGGGTCCCCACCCCTTCCCCATGATGGTGCGCGATTTCCAGAGTGTGGTCGGTTTCGAGGCACGCGAGCAGTTCCTCGAGATGACGGGCGAGCTGCCCAACGCCGTGTGCGCCTGCGTAGGCGGCGGTTCCAACGCCATGGGGCTCTTCCCCGCCTTCCTGAACGACCCGGTGGACATTTACGGCGTCGAGCCGCTGGGGCGCGGCACCGCGCAGGGCGATCACGCCGCTTCCATGGGCTACGGCTCCGAGGGTGTCATGCACGGCTTCAACAGCATCATGCTCAAGGATGCCGAGGGCAATCCCGCCCCCGTCTACTCCGTTGCCAGCGGGCTGGACTACCCCAGCGTGGGGCCGGAGCACGCCTACCTGCGCGACATCGGCCGCGTGACCTACGACAGCGCCGATGACGCCGCCGCCGTCGATGCGTTCTTCAAGCTCAGCCGCTACGAGGGCATCATCCCCGCGCTGGAGAGCTCGCACGCCATCGCCTTTGCGCTGCGCAAGGCGCGCGAGATGAAGACGGGCACCATCCTCGTCAACTGCTCCGGGCGCGGCGACAAGGATGTCGACTTCATCGCCGAGCACTACGGCTACGGCGAGGATCACAAATACTGATTTTCCTCCCCCTTCCCGGCTTTTCCGCGGCGGCGCAGGCATCCCCTGCGCCGCCTGCGTTGTTCGGGGGACGCCGGCGCGTTTTTCGTATTTCCGCATTGACATCCCACCCGCGCAGCGCTACCGTAAATGCCCTGACAGCACCAGAGAGCTCAGCGGTAAGGTCCAAGAGCTGCCTCTCAGTAGCCGGGGGGTTCCGCCCCGAGGCATCTGTCAGTAGGCCCGAGTCCCAGACTTGGGCATTTTTTTGCCCTCATGCCGGGCGGTGTGCTCGCTTTGGCTTTTTTTCGTATTGACATTTCGCCTGCGCGGCGCTAACTTGGGGGTCCGGTCGTGCAACAGATGCCAGCCTGTCAGGAACAACCAGCGGGGCAGCGTCCGTAGATAGAGGGAGGACCGCCCCCGTATCATCTGACCGTAGGCTCCGGGTCCTGTCCGGGGCTTTTTTTGCTCTCATGCCGGGCGGCGTGCTTGCGTCGGCTTTTCCGTATTGACATTTCGCCCGCGCGGCGCTACTTTGGGGGTCCGGTCGTGCAACAGATGCCTGCCTGTCAGGGTCAAACAGTGGGGCGGCGTCCGTAGATTGGGGGATTGGACCGTTCCCGTATCATCTGACCGTAGGCTCCGGATCCTGTCCGGGGCTTTTTTTGTCCCTCCACGCATTCACCAAAAACGCCCCCGGCTTCGCTCGGAAACCGGGGGACGTCGGGAAAAAGCGGGTGGAAGCGCGCTTACAGAGCCGCCTTGATGATGGCGGCGAAGGAGTCGGCCTTGAGCGCGGCACCGCCCACGAGGGCGCCGTCGATGTCGGGCTGGCTCATCAGCTCCTGAGCGTTCGCGGGTTTCACGGAACCGCCGTACTGCAGGCGCACCGCTGCGGCGGCATCGGCGCCGAAGGTCTTTTCGACCACGCTGCGGATGAAGGCGTGCGCCGCCTGAGCATCGGCGGCGGAAGCCGTCTTGCCCGTGCCGATGGCCCACACGGGCTCGTAGGCGATGACCAGACCGCCGACCTGCTCGGGCGTCAGCCCCTCCAGACCCTCGACGACCTGCGTGCTGAGCACGGTCTCGAGCTCACCGGCCTCGCGCTGGGCGAGCGTCTCGCCGATGCAGTAGATGGGGGTGATGCCGGCGGCCAGCGCCTTCTTGATCTTCTTGTTGATGTAGGCGTTGGTCTCGCCGTGGTACTGGCGGCGCTCGCTGTGGCCGACCACAACGTACTTGCAGCCCAGCTCGTTGAGCATGGTGGTGGAAATCTCACCCGTGAACGCGCCGTTGTCGCGGTCGCTCACATCCTGCGCGCCCACGCCCAGGCAGGTGCAGCCGTTGAGCGTGTCCATGACGGCGGGAATCGTCACAAAGGGGGGCACAATCACCTTGTCGACAGCCTTGCACTCGCAAGACAGCTCATTCTTGAGGGCAGCGAGGAAGTCCTTGGCTTCCTTCGGGCCCATGTTCATCTTCCAGTTAGCGGCAATGATGGGTGTACGGGACATAGTTGAATCAGTGTCTGTTAGTTGACGCGCCTATGATACGCGCGCGCGGCGCCCAAGTCAAGCGCATTCCTGCCGAGCGCGCGCGGCGCCGCAACAAAAGCGCCACCGCCCGGGGGCACCGGACGGTGGCAGGAAAAAGGCAGGCAATGGCGCGACTCAGATGAAGGTGCGAATCACGGCCTTGTTGCGCAGGCGCTCCACCCACTCGCGGTAGCGCTTCTCGCTCTGCTTGCGGCGGCAGGCGTCATCCACCTTCTGCTTCACCTCCGGGTTGCTCAGGGGAGGCGCCGGGGCCAAATGGCGCGCGCGCACCTTCACCAGCGTGAAACCGGCCTGATCCAGCAGGGGGCCGACCACCTTCCCGGGCTCGGCGGCGAACACAACGTGGGCAAACTCCACCGCCAAATCCGTGCGCTTGAGTTCGGGCCACCGCCCGCCGTCCTCCGCGTGAATGTCGCGCGAGTAGCTGCGCGCCGCCTCGGCAAAGCTGATTTCCCCGGCATCGAGCTTCTTGCGGAGGGACTCGGCCTTGCGGTACTGCGTATCGGGCGTGGAGAATTCGTCCTCCGGGTCAACCGCCGGGATAAAAATCTTGTCGAACTCAATCGAGTCCTCCATCAAATCGCGGTACTCCGACTTCGTTTCGTTGTACTCGGCGCGGATTTCATCCGGCGTGGGGGGAATGCCGCGCTCGTAGCGCCCAGCACGCATGGCCGCCACGGTCACCTCCTTGCGGACGGAATCGTGGTAATCGGTCAGGGTCATGCCGCTGCGGCGCAGATTCTCCAGAAAAAGATCGCGGTCGCCGTTGAACTGGATGAGAATGCGGCGGCTGACTTCCTGCGCGACCTGATCCTCCTTCATCACATAGCCCCTGTTCTCGAACTCGCTGAGCACAAGCTCGCGGTCAATGAGATCGTTGAGCACTTCCTTTTTAGCCTTGACCAGCTCCGAATTGAAGCGGGGACCCTGCTTGGGATAGAGCACCATCAGCTCGCGGAAATAGGGGCCGATGCGGGCGCGCACCTCGGAAGCCGTGATGGGGCGGCCGTTGACGGTCGCAGCAATACGATTGACAACCCCGCCCTCTGAGTCGGGCGCAGCCATCACCACGGTCGCCGCCAAAAGAGCAAGGCCAAGAGAACAACAAAAACGCATACGGGTGCTATATTACCCCACCCCGAGCTTCGGAGCAACCTTCTTCTTTGTCAACACTCCCGAAATCCGTCTAACCCGGACGGGAAGTCGGAAAAAAGCCCCGGCATCGCGCTGCGCTCGGCCCAGCCGGAGCAACTCCGCACGGCGCCCCGTTTTGCCTCAAAATAAAAGCGCACCGAAAGGGGGTGTTGCCTCAAAAATA
>JBJEVL010000145.1:0-2603 GCA_051884335.1 Akkermansia sp.
AGCGGTTTGCCGGGGCCGATCATGCGATCCCACCAGCCTTCGTGATTCTCGGGTTGCCAAAAATTCCCCGCCTCGGGCAGGCTGTCGTTGTGCCCGTGGGCGTGGTGGCTGCCCGTGAGGGCGTGGAAAAGCAAAATGGCATTGCTTTTCTCGCGGTTGAGGGTGCCGTAGGTTTCGTAGGCCAACTGAAGCTGCGGCAGGGTGTCGCCGCAGGAGAAGGTGAAATCACCGATCGGGAGAATGTGGGTGCGAACGCTGTCGGGCATGGGCGAAGGGAGGGGAGGGTATCCGATCAAACAAAAAAGACCGGAGAACGGCACCGGTCTTTTTCGCAGATGGCCCCATGGGAGGGGCGGAGAAAGCGGGAGTTACTTGACACCCTTCTTGCTCAGGCGGGTGCCGGCGGTAGCGCCCTGACGAGCCTTGAACTTGGGGTTGCTCTTGCAGATAACGTAGAGAGTGCCCTTGCGCTTCACGATCTGGCAGTCAGCGTGGCGGCGCTTCATTGAGGCGAGGGAGGAAAGAACTTTCATGATGTATCGATGTGGTTTGTTTTTGGAAGATTGCGCGTCGGGAGCAGAATTATAGCGATTGGCGACGTATTGTAAAGACAAATTTTTGCATTGCCGGTTTTTTTCATCGTCGCCGCCCATCAGGCGCCGGGCTTTGCCGGTGGAGCAGGGGGCGGAACGGGGTGCTCCACCGTGGGGAGTTGCGCCTGCTCGGGCAGTCGGGGGAAGAGCGGTTCCGGTTCTTCCGTGATGGTGACGGGGGTGCCCACCTTGGTGAGCTCGAAGAGACGGACGGCGATTTTGTGGGGGGTGCGGATGCAGCCGTGCGACAGCTGCATTCCGGCTTTGACCTTGCCCGTGTGCATGCCGACACCATCGGCGGTCAGGCGCATCCAGTTGGGCATGGGGGCACCGTCAAAACGACCGCCTTCGGGGAGCTCATCCTTGAAGATGTCGGCGTTGCTGTTGACGCACTTGCCCTCGGCGTTGTAGATTTTACCGTAGCGGTTCGAGGTGTGCTTCGGCTCTTTGAAACGGATTTTGAAGGAGCCTGTGGGGGTCGGATGGGTGGTGACGCCGGTGGAGACGGGCCAGTCCATGGCCACCTGATCGTTGACATAGAGGCGGGCTCGTTGCTGCGACAGGCAGATGACAATGGGGGATTGCGCGGAGGCCTGCTTCATGAGCGTTTCGTCCGTGTAGGCCTCCATGAGCACGGGGTAGCCCGGCTTGGTGGTGAACTTTTCGTAGGCTGTCAGCTCGTGAACGGGTTCGGGGGGCGGCACCGGGCCGGTGCAAGAGCTCAGCCCGAGCAGCGTGCCGAGGCAAACAAACAGGCAGAGAGTGAACGCGGAGCGCATGGGCGGTGGTTATTTGATGATCACGGGGGTGCCTACCTCGGTGTTGTCGAAGAAGATTTTGGCCATGTGCTTGGGCAGGCGGATGCAGCCGTGGCTCTCCGGCGCCGAGGTGACGATGCCCTCGTGCATCCAAATGCCGGTGGTGGTGAGCTGCATGGCGTTGTTCATGGCGGCTCCCTTGTAGATGCCGCCCGCCGGCATGGGCTGGCCGGCTGTGTAGTCCGCCACGATGGTTTCGCCGGCGCTGTTGACCACGCTGCCGTAGGTGGAGGATTTGTGCGTGGCATCCTTGGCCAAAACCTTGAAGGTGCCGCGCGGGGTCAGTTTGCCCGCTTTGCCCGAGGAGATGGCGCTCTGCCCCACCAGTCGATCGCCGATGTAGTACTTCGCCTGCTGCAGCTCGGTGTCGATGACGATGAGATGCGGCCCCGTCAGACCGGCGGGCACATCCCAGCTGCCGCTGGAGACGGCTTGGGTGGTGTCGACTTTGTTGCTGGGGCGGGCGAAGGCATAGCCCATGCCGAGCTGGTGCAGGGCGGCGGGCGAGTTTTGTGAACTACAGGCCGCCGTCAGCAGGCTCACGGTCGTCAGGAGAAGGGATTGATTCAACTTCATATCAGCAGGGGTGGGGCGTTGCCCCGTGGGTGTCATCCGTGGATGGCGTGCGCGCAGTGGTACACCGAATATTGAATTTTGTCAAGGAAAAATCAGCAAGAATCGGGCTTGTCGCGCGGAGACGCCTTTGCTACCATGGGCGGCATGCAACTGGCCTTGGCTCCCATGCAGGATGTGACCGACATCGCCTTTGTCCGCACCTTGGCGCGCATCGGCTCCCTGCCCGATTTGCTGGTGACGCCCTACTTCCGCAGCACACGGACGACCTGCGTGCGCTCGGCCGCTCCGGAGCGCATGGTGGAGGAGAATGAGACCGGGGTGCCGCTGGTGGCGCAGCTGGCGGGCAGCGAGCCTGCCGCCTTGGTGCGCGATGCGCGCTGCCTGACGGCGCGCGGCGTGGCGGGCATCAACCTCAATGCCGGATGCCCCTCGCCGCTGGTGAACCGCCACGGGGCGGGGGCAGCACTGCTCCGCGAGCCGGAACGCCTGGCTACGGTGCTGGCGGCGTTGCGTGCGGAGCTGCCGCCGGGCGCGTTCAGCGTCAAGCTGCGGCTGGGCTGGGCATCGGCGGAGGAGTTTCCGCGCTTGCTGGACGTGTTGGCGCAGGCGGCGCCCG
>JBJEVL010000146.1:0-11513 GCA_051884335.1 Akkermansia sp.
GTCCTATACCCGAAACAGCACACCGGCCGACGATCTGATTCATTATGTCGGTGATTCCTTCCTCATCAACGGCACGGAGTACAACAGCAGCGACTACCTGCATTGGGATGAAGAGGAGGGGATTCTTTCCCTGTTTTTCGACGAGGGTATGCCGAACCCCGCCCCGGCTCCCGCCGAGCCGGATGAGCCGACGACCCTGCGCCGACTGGCCACGGAGAACAGCCTGCTGAGCACGGCGAGCGCCCTGCGCCGCATGGGCAACAGTGCGCTGCACCACATGGGCAGCGCCAAGCTGCTGGCCGCGGCCTGCCGCCGCATCACCCCCGTGGCGGAGAACGACGGCAAGGGACACCGCCTGCCCACCGAGCCGCTGCCGCACGAGGCGTGGGTCGAGGCGCTGGGCGAGAGCTCGGGAGCCCGCCGTCGCGGCGGCGCACTCGGCTATCGCTTCACGGGTGCGGGCGCCGCCGCCGGGGTGGATGCCGCCCTGCCGAACCACTGTGAGCTCGGGCGCTGGGGCGTGGCTGTCGGTCGTCTGCACGGGCACAACCGCGCCCGCGGAGCGGACGAAAAGACGGAGCAGGACACGACCATGCTCGCGCTCTACTGGGGCAAGGCTGTGCCGAGCAGCCCGCGCCATGCGTGGCTGATGCGCGGCGCGCTCAGCTACGGGCAGACGGAAAACTGCCTGCACCGCCGCGAGGGGGCGGATGCCCACGGTGAGTTTGACAACCGCGCGTGGAACGCGCAGGGCGAGCTGGCAGATCAGCACCTGCTCAGCGAGAGCCTGCGCCTGAGCCTCGTGCTGGCGGTCGAGTACGACAACGCCCGCCGCGAGAGCTTTGAGGAAAGCGGGGCGGGTGCCCGCCGCTGCGAGGCGGCGCGCCTGGAGCGGCTCAGCCTGCTGCCGGGCTTGGAGCTGGAGCACGAGAGCCGCCCGGGGAGCATGAGCTGGGTCAACAGCCTGCGCCTGAGCTATGTGGGCGATGTCTGCCGCAAGCTGCCGCGGGCGGGTGCCGTCACCTTGGACAGCGGCGAGCTGTGGGATGTCCGCAGCGTCGAGTCCTCGCGCCACGGCGTGCGGGGCAGCCTGCAAAGCCGCCTGCAGCTCAACGAGCGCTGGGCGCTGTACGCCGACTACAGCATCGAGGGGCGCAGCCGCAGCCTCCTGCAGCAGCTGAGCATCGGCGCCTCCTGCGCGTTCTGAATCCGGCGCAGCAGAGTCTCGGAGCCCTGACCTCCCCGTGCGGAGGTCAGGGCTTTCTGCCGCTGTGGACGCAGGCTGTTTGCAACCTGAGGGCTGAGCTCCGACGCGCTGCGCGCGCGGAATAGGCTTGACTTGCGGGGTGCGGGCGGGTATGCTCCCCGCGCACCATGGCTACGGATATCCGCTTCAAACGCAATTTTTCCATCATTGCGCACATTGACCACGGCAAGACGACGCTTTCTGACCGCCTGCTGGAGTTTACCGACACCATCAGCCACCGCGAGATGGAGGATCAGCTGTTGGATGCCATGGATTTGGAGCGGGAAAAAGGCATCACCATCAAGTCCCACCCCGTGACGATGACCTACCGCGCCAAGGACGGCAACACCTACGAGCTCAATCTTTTGGACACGCCCGGACACGTCGATTTCTCCTACGAGGTGTCGCGCTCGCTCGCCGCCTGCGACGGCGCTGTCCTCATCGTCGATGCCGCGCAGGGGGTGGAGGCGCAGACGCTGGCCAACATGCACCTCGCGCTCGACCAGCAGCTGGAAATTGTCCCCGTCATCAACAAGATTGACCTGCCGAGCGCCAACCTGCCCAAGGTCTACAAGCAGCTGGAGGACATCATCTGCATCCCGCACGAGGAGGCCATCCACTGCTCAGCCAAGGCGGGTATCGGCATTGAGGAGGTGCTGGAGGCCATCGTGCAGCGCGTGCCCTCCCCCCAACCCGCGGCGGACGACAAGCTGCGCGCGCTGGTGTTCGATTCCGTGTACGATGCCTACCGCGGCGTGGTGTCCTATGTGCGCATGGTCAGCGGCAGCGTGCGCCGCGGCGACCGCGTGAAACTCTTTGCCACCAGCGACACCTACGAGGTGAAGGAGGTGGGTATCTTCACGCCCAAGATGCAGGCGACCGACTCGCTGGAGACGGGCGATGTGGGCTACATCATCGCGAACATGAAGACCGCCGCCGATGTGAAGATCGGCGACACCTACACGAACCTGCTGAACCCCTGCGAGGAGCCGCTGCCGGGCTTCAAGGAGATTCGCCCGCTGGTGTTCTCGGGCATCTACCCCGTGGATTCCGCCGACTACGAGGCGCTGAAAGCCGCCATGGCCAAACTGCAGATCAACGATGCGGCCTTCACCTACATGGGCGAGAGCTCCGTGGCGCTGGGCTTCGGTTTCCGCTGCGGCTTCCTCGGGCTGCTGCACATGGAGATTATTCAGGAGCGCCTGCGCCGCGAGTTCAACATGGATGTGATTTCCACCTACCCCTCGGTCATCTACGAGGTGACGCGCACCGACGGCAGCGAGCTGACGGTGGACAACCCCAGCGAGTTGCCCGAGCCGCAGGAGATTCAGGAAATCCGCGAACCCGTGGTCAAAATCTTCATCATGATTCCCGCCGACTACATCGGCGACATCATGCGGCTGGTCATGGAGAAGCGCGGCGAGGTCATCCACACCGAGACCATTGACGACACGCGCGTGATGTTGACCTGCCGCGTGCCCATGGCGGAAATTCTGGTCGATTTCAACGACAAGCTCAAGAGCACCACCCGCGGCTACGGCTCCATGGACTACGAGCTGGACGGCTATCAGGCGGCGAAGCTGGTCAAGATGGACATGATGATTGCGGGCGAGCCGGTGGATGCCTTCTCCATGATTGTGCACCGCGACCGCGCGGAGTCCCAGGGGCGCGAGCTGGCGCTCAAGCTCAAGGAAGTCATCCCCCGCCAGCTCTTCACCGTGGCGATTCAGGCCTGCATCGGCGGCAAAATCATCGCCCGCGAGAGCATCACGCCCATGCGCAAGAACGTGACCGCCAAGTGCTACGGCGGCGATGTGACCCGCAAGCGCAAGCTGCTGGAGAAGCAGAAGGAAGGCAAGAAGCGCATGAAAGCCATCGGTCGCGTCAACATCCCTCAGGAGGCATTTATCAACGTCCTCAAGAGCGGGGACTGATCGGATCCCTGAGCGGCTTGCCGCAGCGCATCTTACAACGCACGAAAGGGCGGTCGGCGTGTTCCGACCGCCCTTGGTGTTGCCCGGTGAGGCGCGCCGCTCAATCCGGCAGGGTGATGTTGAGGTATTTCGCGCGCTTCTCCTCAAGACTCATGTTGAAGAATCGCTCGTTGCGGTTGAGCGCGCGGATGCGCTCCATATCCTCCGCGCTGAGCTCAAAATCGAAAATGTCGATGTCCTCGCGGATGTAAGCGGGATCGGAGGCACCCGGAATCACGGAAAAACCCTCCTGAATGTGCCAGCGCAGGATGATTTGCGCCGGACTCTTGCCGTGTTTCCTGCCGAGCTCCGCCAACAGCGGGTCGCGCAGCAGCGCCCCCTTGCTCATGGCGCCGCCGAGGGGGAACCAGCACTCGACCTGCATGCCCCAGGGCCGCACCTTCTCGCGAATGTCGGGGCGCTGGGCGTAGGGGTGACACTCGATCTGAATCGCCACGGGCTTGACGCGCGCGTGCGCCATGATGTCGGCAAAGACCTCATCGCTCGCATCGAAATTGCTGATGCCCAGCGCGCGCACCTTGCCCTGCGCCACGGCGCGCTCCATGTCGCTCCACGCGCCCTTGTAATCGCCCACGGGCTGGTGCACATAGAGCAGGTCGATGTAGTCCACCTGCAGGCGCGCCAGCATCTTGTCAATCGCCTCGAGCGTCTTGCCCTCGCCGTATTCCGTGGGCCAGATTTTCGAGGTGAGCCAAATCTCCCCGCGCGGCACCCCGCTCGCCTTGATCGCGCGCCCGATGGGGCGCTCGTTGAGGTAGGCGTGCGCGGTGTCGATGTGGCGGTAGCCCGCGCGGAGCGCCGTCAGCACAGACTGCTCGCACACCTCATCCGAAGGCTGCAAAAAAGTGCCCAGCCCCAAGCGCGGCATCATCATGCCGTTGTTGAGCTGCACGCGGGGAACCCCGGCAGTCGTGGTGTCCTCGTACGCGGCGGCAGCGACACCGCAGCCCAGCATCAGGAGGGAAAAAAGCAACTTGTTCATGGTGGTGAGAGGTGATGGTTCAGAGTCCGCAGCGTGCCTCGAGCGCGGCGGGGTAGCGGTCGCCCTCGAGTCGGATGCGTTCGGTGGCGGCGGTCACCGCCGCGAGCGTCTCGGCGGAAAGCTCCGCATCCGCCGCCGCGAAATTGTCGCTCATGTGCGCCCACTTGCAGCTGCCCGGGATGGGCACCAAAGCCTCATACTGCGCCAGCAGCCACGCCAGCGAGAGCCGCGCGGCCGAGCAGCCCAGCGCCGCCGCCTCGCGCTCCAGCGTGCGGGTCAGCTCCAGATTGGCAGCGATGTTCTCGGGGGTGAAGCGCGGCACTACGCTGCGGAAATCATCGCTGCCGAAGCGCGAGCCCTCGCGGACAGCGCCCGTGAGAAAACCCTTGCCGAGAGGGCTGAAGGGCACGAGCCCGATGCCGAGCTCGCGCAGCAGCGGCAGCAGATCACCCTCCGGCCGGCGCCAGAAGAGCGAGTACTCGCTCTGCACCGCCGTCAGCGGCAGCACGGCGTGCGCCCGGCGAATCGTCGCGCAGCCGGCTTCGGACATCCCCCAGTGCAGCACCTTGCCCTCGCGCACCAGCTCCGCCACCGTGCCCGCCACCTCCTCAATCGGCACCTGCGGATCCACGCGGTGCTGGTAGTAGAGATCAATGCGGTCGGTGCGCAGGCGGCGCAGCGAGCCCTCGACCGAGCGGCGGATCTGCTCGGGGTGGCTGCACTGGTACTGCTGCCCGTCGCGGGTGTAGATGCCGAACTTGGTGGCCATCACCACGCGGTCGCGGATGGGCGCCAGCGCCTCGCCCAGCAGGCATTCGTTGTCGTGCGGGTGCTCGGGAGTGCCGTACACCTCTGCCGTGTCGAAGAAGGTCACGCCGCATTCCTCGTGCGCGCGGCGGATCAGCTCCGCCATGGCGGCGTGGTCGGCGCGCGGACCGTAGCCGTGGCTCATCCCCATGCAGCCCAGCCCCACGGCGGAAACGCGCAGCCCCCGGTGCCCTAATGTTCTGTATTTCATTTTCGTGTCAGTGTTGTTCGGGAAGAATACCGATGGCGCGCAGCCACGGGGCGACCCCGCGGGTGCTGCCGGTGCTGCCGAAGCCGCGCAGATGCACCGCCCCCGGGGTCAGCTCCGCCAGCTTGGCGAGCGTCTCATCGCGGTAGGTCTCGGCGTAGGTGCAGAAGGGAATGACCGTCTTTCCCCGGAGGTCGCAGGCGGGCGATTCCAAAAAACTGTGCATGATCATGGGCGCGGTGTGCCACCACACGGGGCAGCCCACAAAAACGGTGTCGTACTGCTCCATGGGGGGCAGGCTGCCGCGGATGGCGGGACGGGCGTCGGTGTCGCGCTCGGCCTTGGCCACCTCCGTGCAGGGGGTGTAGCGCGTGGGGTAGGGGGTAGCCGGCTCGATGCGGTAGAGGGTGCCGCCGGTCTGACGGGCAATCTCCTCCGCGACTTTTTGGGTGGTGCCGCCCCACGAGAAATAGGCGACCAGCACCCGCCGCTCACTCGCCGGGATGTCGGTGCGCTCCCCGGGGAGGATGACCTCGTTGTCGCCGTGGCAGCCTGCGCTGCAAAGTCCCAAAATCATGAAAAGGTGCCTGATGTTCATGGTGTGTACCGAACATTGTCACCCCTCAAGTCACTTGAGGACAAGTTTTTTTCGCCTGCCGACCCGAAAAAAAAGACGGTCGGCACCGGCGCGCGGGCAGTGCCGGCGTTTACAGCCGCACGCTGCCGCTGCGGCGGGTGATGACCCGGGCGCGCAGGTTGTGCAGCAGCTCCAGCCGCCCGTTGGCCAGCACGGAGTCTCGGCAGAGGGAGACACCGTGGCGGGCGGCGGCGAGGACCTCCTCATCGGTGGCGGCGGTGTCGCGCACGCGCACGCCGGCGCGGCTGAGGGCGGGCAGGCGGCTCTCGTATTCCTCGCGGCTTTCGACGCTGATGCGCACGCCGAGCTTGTCCAGCACGGGCATCCACGCGCGCAGGGTGTGGGTGCTGAGCTCCAGCGGGCTGCCCGCTTGCAGCGCCGCCATGACGGCGATGGCCAGGTCGATGTCGCTCATGGCCTTGTCGACGCGGATGCAGACGGGCACGGCACAGTAGCGCAGGATGCTGCGTTGCGCCGGGCTTTGGGAGAGGCAGTGCTCCACGCCGAAGTGCTTGTCCCACCAGTAGGCGATGGAGTCGGCGGCGGTGCTCAGGCGCTGGATATTTTCGGCATCGGGTTTGGGCACGAGGCAATCCCAGGGGGCAAAGACCGTGTTGCGCTGCGCCCCGCGGGTTTGCGGGCGGGCGTGCTCCTGCCAGTGGCAGAGGGCGGCGAGCTCATCGCAGCTGCCGATGAGGGGGGCATCTCCCTGCGCGCTGCCGCGCGGCAGGGTGCCGGGGTGCGGGGCGGGCAGGCAGTTGACGGAGAGGCTGTTGGGGGAGAGCTCGCGGGTCCAGAGCTCGATTTCGGCCTCATCGCCGGAGAAGAGGGTGACGGGCATGCCCTGCGCCCGGTCGCGTTGCAGGCGCAAGGCCTCCTCGCTGCTTCCGACGCGCAGCAAGCCGAGGATGGGGAGGTTGTGCACGGCCTGGCAGAAGATGCCGTCGGGGCGGATGCCGCAGCGCACGCCGCCGCTGTAGAGCCGCGAGCCGATTTCCTCCGTGTGCGGGGTGACGAGCCAGGCTCCCTCGGGGTCTTGGGCGCTGAGGAGCTGCTGCTCATCGCCCTCGGGCGCGCGCGCCAGCGCGCCGAGCTGACCGCCCTCGCGGAAGCCGGGGGCAGCACTGATGCCGGAGACGGCATCGCGCAGGGCGTTCATGAAGTCCTGGTTGTCGTAGACGGCCGCGTGGACGAGGACGAGGTGGGGGCAGTCGGGAGATTGGCTGCGGCGGGTGAAGAACTGCTCGCGGAGTTCGCGGATGGCCGCCGCTGTGTCGGCAGAGGGGGCGATGTAGATGCTCGGTTGCCCGGTGCAGGCGCCGAAGAGGGGGCGCAGGGGCATGCGCTTCCCCCACGCGGCGCTGTGCTCGGTGTTGCCGCGGAAGAGGACGGCCTTGACGCGCGGGTCGCTGAGCAGCTTGCGGGCAATCTGGTTGTCGATGCAGGGGATCATTTGCAGCACGGGGGCGCTGAGCCCGGCCTCGCTGAGCAGCTCGGTGAGCCGCTGCCCCAGCAGCACGCTGTGGTAGGATGGTTTGTAGACGATGGTGTTGCCGGTGACGGCGGCGGCGGCGATGCCCGCCACGGCATCGGCCAGCGGGTGCACGCGCCCCGGTGCCACGACAACGACCCCCAGCGGCGTGGGGCGGGTGCCGTCGTACAGCCCGGGCTGGGCGGCGCTGCGCTCGTAGTAGCGGCAGAAGTCGATGGCGGCGTTGAGCTCGGCATCGGCATCGGCGATGGTGAAACCGGCATCGCGCACGAGCAGGGCGATGAGCTCCGCCGCGTGCTTCCCCAGCAGGCGCGCGATGTGCAGCAGCTGCAGGCGGCGCTCCTCGGCGCTCTCGGGCAGGCGCGCCGTGGCCGAGGTGGCGATGGTGAGCACCTGCTCCACAGCGGCAAAGTCGGCGGAGGTGAAGCGGTAGTCCTCCAGCCCGGGCACGCTGAGCGAGCGCGAGATGCAGCTGAGCGCTCCGGGAACATCGCGCCCGTTGATGCGCAGGGGCAGGGGGGGCTGCACGCGCTCGTTTTCCTGTTCGGCGGCGCGGTAGAGGGCTTCGATGTCGGCGCTGTCGCCGATGCAGGAGAGGGGGGTGGCCGCAAAGCTGCTGCCCGGGCTCGGGGGGGAGGCGGGGCTGTCCTCGCGCCCGCTGAGGGCGGCGAGGAAGTGCTGGCGCAGCCGACCCCAGCCCAGCGAGGAGCTGTCGGTGGCGCAGCCGGAGGCGATGACGCCGTCCGGGCGCATGAGCTCGCCGATGAGCTGCATGAGGTAGGTCTCGAAGCCCGCATCGCCGTCCTCCGGGGTGGCGGCGGCGTTGAGCCGGACGCTCGCGCCCTGCCGGGCGAGCACGCGGCCGAAGTGATTGACCAAACCGGCGGTGAAGCAGAAGGGGGGGAGCCCCTCGCGCCCGCTGCGCCCCCAATCGAGCAGGGCGTAGGCCATGTCGAAGGCGTTGTGGGTGCCGATGACGGGGGTGATTCCCTTGGCGTGGACGGCGCTGTGCAGCATCTGCTTGTAGCGGGCTTCCACCGCGGCTTTGGTGGTGCAGACGGGGTCGGCACTGCCGTGGCGGAAGCTCAGCTCGCGTTCTTCGTCCAGGTGGGAACCCTTGACGAGCAGGATGCCGAGCGGGCGGAATCCCTTTTTGGCGCGGGTGGCAGCCCACTCGGTGAGGCTGCGGAGCCGAGCCGGGCTGTTGGCGAGGTAGGCGGGCAGCTCCAGCGCGATGTCAACGCGCTGGAAGTCGGCGCCGGACAGCGCAAGCTTGAGCGCCTCGATGACCGTGGGCAGGGTGTCGGAGAGCCCGGCTTCGAGGAGGAGGGGACGCGCTTTGCCGCCCTCCAAAGAGAGTCTGAGGAGCGGGCGCAGCTGTTCGGCGAGCTGTTTGGCACCGCTGTTGGGGGAGTAGGCACTGAGTCCGGGGCAGAGCCGCCACGGGCAGATGACGATGCCGACGCCCGGCTGCTTGCTGAGGATGGTCTCGAGGTTCCGGCGGTAGCGCTCGGCGCTCTTGGGGCCGAAGACCTGCGGCACCAGGGGGTTGAGCAGCGGGGTGAGCCCGTCCTTGGCGAAGTCGCGCACGCTGCGGTTGAGCCGCTCCACCTGCGTGGGCAGGGTGAGCTGGCTGAAGGTGCTGCGAAAGACGCGGCGCGCCTCGGCCACGGCGGCCTGCTGCGCTCCGCGCGCGGCGACGGCGGCGGCTTTGAGGCGCAGCTTGCCCAGCGTGCTGAAGATGGGGGGCACGCCGCCGTGCTCCGCCAGCAGCGCGCGCAGGTTCTCGGCGCTTGCCGCAGCATCGCCGCAGCGGAAGACCCGCTCCCCCAGTTGCCGGATGAAGCGGCGGTAGCTCTCCTCGGTGCTCAGGCGCTGGAGCGCCGCGAGCAGGGTGCGCTCGTCGGATTTGAGCTCGCGGAGCGAGGCGTTGAGGAGTTCCTGCGCCAGCTCGGCAGCCTGTTGCGCCAACGTGCGGTCGTCCCACTTGTGACGCTTGGCTTCGGCTAATCGGCTCTTCAAATCAAGTTCCCCCATACGCGGCGGTTATTCTACCGAGCGGGTGGTGGTGAATCAAGTACAAAGTATGCCTGCCTCTCCCTTGGGCGGTCAACGGGACGGTGTTTGCGGACGCTGACGGGCGGGGAGCTCCTGCCACACGATGATGTGCGGCAGCAGGGCGGCGATGAGGCGGCGCAGCTGCTGCTCGGCCTCGGTCTCGCTGATTCCGGTTTTGCCGCCCCAGTAGCAGCCGACCTGGAGGTAGGCCCAGCGCTCGACCGTGCCGGTGAAGAGGCGGTCGAACATGTCCTGCATGACGCGCTGCAGGTGGGTGGATTTGAGGTGCCCCTTGCCGATGAAGAGGTAGTAGTGGATGAAATGCCGGGTGGCGCTGCGGTCGTTGTTGTCGGGGAGGACGGAGCTCAGGCGCGTGAAGTGCAGGCGCACTCCGTTGTCCAGCTCGACCTCGGCGGGGCTCCCCTGCAGGTTTTGGAATCCCTGACTGGGCAGGCAGAGCTCGGGGCGGTGGATGGAGGAGTTCATGTCCTGCCCGGAAAAGACGACGGAGACATCGAGGAGGGGGCAGCGGGGGTCGGGATAGAGCCCGTCGAGCCCGAGCTGTTTGTAGCAGGCTTTGCTGAAGCGGGTGTCGGCGGCCAAAATGCTGCGCTCAGCCTCGCTTTCCTGCACACGCTCCCCGATCCAGCCCGGCAGCGCGCGCCCAATAGGCAGCTCGCTCTGCACGGAAGGTTCGAGGAGCTCGGCGTTCTCGGGAATGAGGGCGATGAGACTGAGCAGGGCAGCCAACACCGCCACGGGCAGAAAGGCTTGCAGTAGGGGGCTTTTCATGTCAGGCGGTTTTGTTCGTGTTGGCGTGGCGGATGATGACGCGGCGGCGTTTCAGGAAGGGCACTTCCCCGGCGAGCAGCCCGTGCAGGAGCGCCAGCAGGAAGAGGCTGACGGGGAAGAAAAAGAGGAGCCCGGACCAGTCGTGCCAGGTTTGGTGGGCAAACTGTTCGTCGATGTACTCGGCGCAGACGAAGATGCTGGCCACGCGCACGGCGTTGCCGACCACGGCGATGGGCAGGGCGCTGAGCCCCAGCAGCAGGCGCTTCCACAGCTTCAGCCCGTTCGCGAGGTAGCCCCAGGCGGCCGAAATCATCAGCAGTGCCATGAGCGAGCGGATGCCCGAGCAGCCGCCCACGATGTTGAAGGCGCTCCAGTGCCCGCGCACGGAGGAGACATTGGTGCCCTCCAGCAGGGTATCCACGCCGCAGCATCCGGCCAGCAGGTGCGCCCACTTGGCGGCGAGCAACTGCAGGTGCACCGTGGTTTGCTGGAAGCCCGGCAGGGGCACACACAGCCACAGGAAAAAGAGCGGAAAGGCGGTTTTGAGCGCGGCGCGGCTGCCCCAGTAGCACCACACCATGCCCGAGAGCATGGCGGGGAGTCCCCCGATGGCCAGACGCGCCTGATGCGTGCGCACGGCAACCAGCCAAAGCAGCGCAGCGGGGATGACGAGGAGCAGCCCCCACAGGGAGGGGCGCGCGGAGAGCCCCTTCAGGCTGCGGCAGGCATGACCGCAGAGGTAGGCAGAGATGAGCGGTATCATCCAGCCGTGTTCCAGATCGTTGTCCCGGTTCCAGGCGCGCGCCAGCCAGCTGAGGGCGTTGTACTTGTCGTGGAAGATGTCATAGGGGTGCAGACCGACCAGATACCACAGCACGAGAGCCAGAAAAAGAAGAACGCCGATGCCCGCGCAGCGGCTCAAGCCGAAGTAGGTGGTTGCGGCGGATGGTGTCGGGGAACTCATGCGGAAAAATGGGGCAAAAACTGCTTTTAGTATTGCCTTTTGCCCGAAAATGTCAAGAATAGACGCGCACCTGCACTTTTTGACTCATGAAAATCATCAGTGGAACCGCGCATCCGGAGCTGGCTCAGCGTATCGCCCGTGAGATGGGTATCGAACTTTGCAACGCCAAGGTAAACACTTTCCCCGACGGCGAGAGTTTTGTTCAGATTGAGGAGTCCATCCGCGGTGAGGATGTGTTCATCGTGCAGCCGACCTGCCCGCCGACCAACCACAACCTCATGGAGCTGCTGGTGATGGTGGATGCCGTGCGCCGCGCCAGCGCGAGCCGCATCA
>JBJEVL010000147.1:0-11468 GCA_051884335.1 Akkermansia sp.
ACGGCGTTTTCTTGCTTCCCCTGCTTCGGTGCGTTTTTTTTTGAGGCAATGCGCCGGCAAGCTTCCTGTTCGTCAGGGTCAAGGAAAAAATTGACTACTGCAGGGGAAATGCTATACTGCCACTGCATGGACATCCCTGTCTCCTCCTGTCGCAATCGGCTAGCCGTTATTGTTCCCTGTTATCATGAGGAAGAAGCGCTTCCGCATACTGTTGATGTGTTGCGCGACATTCTGAGGAGGGCTGTCGGGGAGCAATTGGCATCTCCCGAGAGTTACCTGTGCTTTGTCAACGACGGGAGTCAGGATGGCACTTGGAAGCTCATCCGCGATTTGCAGGCGCAGTATCCCTGCGTGCGGGGCATCAGTTTATCCCGCAATTTCGGTCACCAATCTGCCCTTCTGGCGGGACTGTTCACCGCTCAGGCAGATGTCTACATCAGCATTGATGCCGATTTGCAGGATGATCCGGAGAAAATTCTCGACATGCTGAGGGCCTATCGCGACGGCGCAGATATCGTCTACGGCTGTCGTGACAATCGCTCTACCGACACATGGTTCAAGCGCAGCACGGCTAATCTGTTTTACCGGTTGCGTTCTGTTTTGGGCTGCACCACGATTCCCCACCATGCGGACTATCGTCTCATGAGTGCGCGAGCGGTCGCAGAACTCCGCCGATTCGGCGAGGTGAATCTCTACCTGCGCGGCATTATCCCCATGTTGGGGTTCCCCTCGACCTGCGTTTACTACGATCGCCGCGAACGCAAACAGGGAGAGTCCAAATATCCCCTGAAAAAAATGCTGATGCTGGCTTGGAACGGTATCGTCAATTTCTCCGAGGTTCCTCTGCAAGGCATCGTGTTGCTCGGGGTGCTGGGCATTCTCCTCTCCGCCGGGCTTTTGATTTATTCGCTCATCAGTTGGCTGATAGGTAACACCCAAGCCGGATGGACATCCCTCATCTTCACCGTTGCCTTCTTCGGCAGTCTCCAGCTGCTGTGTCTGGGGTGTATCGGGCTTTACATCGGCAAAATCTTCAAGGAAACCAAACACCGGCCCCTGTTCATCGTGCAAGAAGACACGACCCGCTTGCCGGAGTAAATCGCTTTCGACCCCGTTTCTCGCGGAGCAGCACCCTGCAAAACAAAAAATCCCCGCCGCCACGCATGAAGCGCAGCGGCGGGAAAATGTTGTCAGAACTCGGCGGGGGAATCAGGCTTCGCTCTCCGGCTCGGCGGATGCTTCTGCCGCATCGTCGTCCTCGGCGCTCTCCTCCTCATCATCGTCGATCATGAGGGTGATGTCCTGAATCAGCTCGCTGCCCGTAAGGGTGATGAGCTTGACACCCTGCGTCGCGCGCCCGGTGCTGCGCACTGTGTCGACCTTCAGGCGCACGGACTGCCCGCCCGTGGTCATGATCATGAGCTCATCGGCATCCGTCACTGTGGTGGCAGAGACCACGCGCCCGGTCTTGTCGGTGCAGTTCATGGTCTTGAGACCGATGCCGCCGCGGCTTTGCACGCGGTACTCCTCGAAGCCCGTGCGCTTGCCCAAGCCGTTTTCGGAAACCACCAGCAGCTCGGCTCCCTCCGTGACCACGGCGAGTGCCACCACATAGTCGCCCTCGCGCAGGCGGATGCCGCGCACACCGATGGTGTTGCGACCCTGGGTGCGCATGTCATCCTCGCGGAAGCGGATGCTCATGCCGTCGTGCGTCACCAGCACCACATCCTGATCACCCGTCGTCAGCAGGGCGTTGACGAGGCTGTTGCCCTCCTCCAGATTGATGGCGATGATACCGGCCTTGCGATAGTTGGCAAAGTCGACCAATGCGGTCTTCTTCACCGTGCCGTCGCGGGTGGCAAAGACCACATTGCCGCTGCCCTCGCCGAAGGTAATATCCTTACCCTCCTCGTCCACGCGGCGCTCCAGACGCAGCACGGCGGCGATGTGCTCCTCGGCCTGCAAATCGAGCAGGTTCTTGATGGAGCGTCCTTGAGCGCTGCGGGCTGCCTCGTCGATCTCGTACACGCGCTCCACATACACACGCCCCGTGTTGGTGAAGAACATGAGGTAGTCGTGGTTCTGCGCGGCAAAGAGGTGCTCCACGTAGTCGCGGGCATCCTTCTTGGTCTTGGTGGTCGCTGCCTTGATGCCCTTGCCGCCGCGCGCCTGCAGGCGGTACTCATCGGTCTTGGTGCGCTTGATATAGCCGCTGTGGGTGATGGTGACAATCATCGCATCGTTGGGAATGAGGTCTTCGATGGCCATGTCGCCCTCAAAGGGGATAATTTGCGTGAGTCGCGGCGTGGCGTACTTGGCCTTGATGGCCTGCAGCTCCTCCTTGACGATGCCGAGCACGCGCGCCTCGTTGGCGAGAATATCCAGATAGTCCTTGATCTGCTCCAGCAGCGCCTTGTACTCATCGGCAATCTTGTCGTTCTCCAGCGCGGTGAGCTGGTAGAGGCGCAGGTCGAGGATGGCGTTGACTTGGCGCTCGGTGAACACATAGGCATCGCCCTGCACGCTCGGCTGGCTGTGGATGAGAATCCCCAAGCCCTTGGCCAGCTCCGTGGGGAAGCGGAAGGCCTGCAGGCGGCGGCGGGCGTCATCGCGGTTCTTGGAGTCGCGGATGATGCGGATGAACTCGTCCAGATTCGCCAGCGCGATGAGGTAGGCCTCCAAGATTTCGGCGCGGTCTTCCGCTTTTTTGAGCAGGAAGCGGGTGCGGCGTACCACCACCTCGCGGCGGTGCTCCACGTAGAAGTTGATGGCATCGCGCATGGTGAGCACCTTGGGGCGGTTCTCGTGAATGGCGAGCATGTTGACGGAGAAGCTCGTCTCCAGGCTGGTGAGCTTGTAGAGCTGGTTGATGACGACCTGCGGGCGCGCATCGCGCTTGAGCTCGATTTCCACATAGTCGGTCAGGTCGCGCATGCCGGCGATGTCGGTAATCACCTTGTCGCGCACCAGCTCGGCGATGCGCTCCTGCACCACGGCGCGGTTGACGCCGAAGGGCATGTCGGAGATGTGGATGAACTCGCGCCCGTTCTCATTGGTCACCACCTCCATCTTGCCGCGCATGAGCACGCTGCCGCGCCCCGTGCGGAAGTAGTTGTCGATACCCTTGCTGCCGAGGATGTAGCCGCCGGTGGGGAAGTCCGGTCCCTTGATGTAGTCGCGCATCTGCTCGGCGGTGAGGTGGGGGTTGTCGATGTAGGCGCAGATGCCGTCCACGACCTCCCCGAGGTTGTGCGGTGCCATGTTGGTGGCCATGCCCACGGCAATGCCCGTGCCGCCGTTGACCAGCAGGTTGGGGAAAGCGCTGGGGAAGACGACGGGCTCGGTGGTCGTGTTGTCGTAGTTGGGCTGGAAGTCAACGGTGTCCTTGTCCAAGTCATCCATGAGCACCATGCCCATGGGCGAGAGCTTCGCCTCGGTGTATCGGTAGGCGGCGGGGGGGTCGCCCTCGGGCGTGCCGAAGTTGCCCTGCCCGGTGATGAGCACATCGCGCATGTACCAGGGCTGCGCCATGTTCACCAGCGTGCCGTAGGCGGAGGCATCGCCGTGCGGGTGGTATTTACCGATGGTGTCGCCCACGATGCGGCCGCACTTCACCGTGCCCTTGTTGGGGACAAGCCCCAGCTCGTGCATGGCGTAGAGAACACGGCGCTGCGAGGGTTTGAGCCCGTCTCGGGCATCGGGCAGCGCGCGGGAGATGATGACGGACATGGAGTAGTCCAAGAAGCTCTTGGAGACCTCCTCGGCCACATCCACGGGGCGGATACGGGATTCGTTCATGAGTCAGAAAAAGGGGTCAGGGGTTACACATCGAGGTTGCGGACATTGAGGGCGTTGTCCTCGATGAAGCGGCGGCGCGGCTCCACGAGATCCCCCATGAGGATGGTGAACATCTTGTCGGCGGCGGCCATGTTGTTGTCGTCCAGGCGCACGCGCAGCAGCTCGCGCGTCTCGGGGTTCATGGTCGTGTCGTACAGGTCCTTGGCGTTCATTTCACCCAGACCCTTGAATCGGGTGATGGTGACGCTGCGCCCGCCGATTTCCAGCACCTTGGTCAGGATGTCCGCCACGTAGTGAATGGGCGTCTCCGTGCCCTTGGAGCGCTCGGTGAGGCGGAAGACGGGCTCGTCGTCGTTGAGCAGGTGGGCGCTGTCGATACCCAGCTCCTCCAGGCGGCTCATGATGCGCGTGATGGCCTTGGCCTCGTGCAGCTCGTGCAGCAGCGCGCGGCGGCTCGGACCCTCGCGAACAGGCAGGGGATTGGCGGCGAGCTCCTCCTCGCTCGGCTCGCCGAAGAGGAAGAGGTCGGGGTTCTCCTCGCTGTAGGCAGAGAGGGCTTCCATGTCGTTGAAGTAGACGATCTCCTCATCGTTGCCGCAGCGTACCTTGACGAGGTACTCGGGGAAGGCGCCGTGGGCGCGGCGGTGGCGCAGCAGGTCGGGCAGTGTGCCGCCGTGCTGGGCGACGCTACCCTCGAACTTTTGCAGGCTGATGAGCGTCTCGAGAATGCCCATGAAGCTGTCGGCATCGTACTCGCTGTTGTCATCGGCGCGGCTCAGGCTCACATCGCCCGCGCCCAGGGCAATCAGGCGGCGGTTGAGCGAGACTTCATCCTGAATGTACTCCTCTTCCTTGCGGTACTTGACGCGGTAGAGCGGCGGCTGGGCGATGTAGAGGTAGCCCGCGCGCACCAGCTGCGGCATGTGGCGACAGAAGAGGGTGAGCAGCAGGGTGCAGATGTGTGCACCGTCCACATCCGCATCGGCCATGAGGATGATTTTGTGATAGCGCACCTTGGAGAGGTCGAACGAGCCCTCCCCCTCGCCGTCGCCGATGCCGGCGCCGATGGCGGTGATGATGTTCTGGATGGTTTCGCTGCTCAGTGCGCGGTCGAGGCGCACCTTCTCCACGTTGAGAATCTTGCCGCGCAGGGGCAGGATGGCCTGCGTGCGGCGGTCGCGCCCCATCTTGGCAGAGCCGCCTGCGGAGTCACCCTCCACGATGAAGAGCTCGCTTTGCTCGGGATCGCGGTTGGAGCAGTCGGCCAGCTTGCCGGGCAGCCCGCCGCCTACGGTCATGGCGCTCTTGCGCACGCTCTCTCGCGCCTTGCGGGCGGCTTCGCGCGCGCGGCTGGCGATGAGGCAGCGGTCGATGATGGTGCGCGCCTGCTGCGGGTTCTCCTCGAAATACTCCTTGAGCTCTTCGTAGACCACGTTGCCGACCACGCCCTCGATTTCCGTGTTGACGAGCTTGTCCTTCGTCTGGCTGGAGAAGCGGGGGTTGGGCATCTTGACGGAGACCACCGCCACCAAGCCCTCGCGCACGTCGTCGCCCGTGAGGCTGGGGTCCTTATCCTTGAGCAGGTTGTTGGCCTTGGCGTAGGCGTTGACGGCGCGGGTCAGCGCGCCGCGGAAGCCCGAGAGGTGGGTGCCGCCGTCGCCGTTGAAGATGCTGTTGGCGTAGCAGAGGATGTTGTACTTATCGCTGTCGTTGTACTGCATCACCACGTCGACGATGACATCGTCCTGCATGGTCTTGCCGTCGTACTCCACCTCGATGTGGCGCACGCCGCTCATGGCGATGGGCTCGGGGGTGATGAGCGTCTTGTTCTCGTTGAGCTGGTGCACGAACTCCTTGATGCCGTCCTTGTAGAAGAAGGTTTCGCGGTGATCGGGCGTCTCGCGCTCATCGACCAGGGTGATGACCAACCCGGGATTGAGGAAGGCCAGCTCGCGCAGGCGGCGGCTGAGCATGTCGAAGCGGAACTCCGTGGTGTCGGTGAAGATGGTGGGGTCGGGCAGGAAGGTGATGGAGGTGCCGGTCTGGTGTGCGGGGCAGCTGCCGACGACATGGAGTTTCTCCACCGTCTTGCCGCGCTCGAAGCGAATGACGTAGCGCTTGCCGTCGCGGCGCACCTCGGCCTTGAACCAATCGGAGAGCGCGTTGACACACTTGGCACCCACGCCGTGCAGGCCACCGGAGTACTTGTAGGCGCCCTGCCCGAACTTGCCGCCGGCGTGCAGGTTCGTCAGCACGAGCTCCACGGCGGGAATGCCGAACTTGGGGTGCATGTCCACCGGGATGCCGCGACCGTTGTCGACCACGGAAATGGAGCCGTCCACATGGATGTGGATTTCAATGTGCGAGCAGAAGCCCGCCAAGTGCTCGTCGATGGAGTTGTCCAGCACCTCGAACACGCAGTGGTGGAGGCCGCGCTGGTCGGGGTCGCCGATGTACATGCCGGGGCGCTTGCGCACCGCCTCAAGCCCTTCCAACTTGTCAATCTGCGCGGCGCTGTATTCTTGCTGAGCCCCGGTCGCGGTCGCGTCGACCTCGGCGGGGTGAGTGTCTTGTTCGCTCATACGCGCGCATTATACGCGCGTACGCGCGCGCCCGTCAATAATATATTGTGACATCACGCATCGGCATACCTGCCCTCACTCATGCCGAAGGCATCCCGATGCAGGCGCAGCTGCGGGCGCGCATCGGGGTACAGGAACACCTCGATGATGTCGAAGCGCGTGGGCACGCTGCGCCCCAGCAGATGCAGCCAATCGCGCGCCCCGATGCGCAGGCGCTCGCGCTTGTCGCGGTCGACGCGGTAGAGCGGCGCCCCGTTGGCCGCATAGCGGGTGCACTTGATCTCGCTGAATACGAGGGTATCGCCCTCGCGCGACACAATGTCGATTTCTCCGCGCGCGGACCAGCGCCAGTTGAGCCGCAGGATGCGGTGCCCCCTGCTCCGCAGCCAGGAGGCCGCCACAAGCTCGCTGTAGCGACCGAGGGCGCCCGGGGACGGCGCATCGCCCCCGCAGCCGCGCAGGCGATGCAGCAGGTGCAGACGACTCAGCAGGCGCCAAAGCCTCACATCCATGGGCAAGGAGGGGAGAAAAACTCAGTCCTCTTTCTTCCGGCGGCTGCTCCGGCGCTTGGGAGCCTCGGGGGTGTCGCTCGCCTTGGTGCGGCGTTTCGGGCTCGGCGCGGCAGCTGTTTCCCCGGCAGGCTCCGCGCCGGCGCTCGCCTTGTCGGGCTGTTTCGGGCTCGGAGCAGCGGCGGCGGGAACTTCCTCCGCAAAGGCAATGCTGTCGGCACCTTCGGGGCGGACGGCGCGCGAGGCATGCCCGGCGCTGAGATCGCCGCGCAGGATGGCCTCGGCAATGGGATCCTCCAGCAGGTGCTCGATGGCGCGCCGCATGGGGCGTGCACCGTACTGCGGGTCGTAGCCTTTGTCGACCAGCAGCCCCACCACCTCGGGCGAGAGGGTGAGCGTGATCTGCTTATTGGCAGCCAGACGGCGGATGAGTTTCTCGGCCTCCAGTTTGACAATCTGCTCCAGGTCCGCACGCTCCAGCATGCGGAACACCACCAGCTCGTCGAAGCGGTTGATGAACTCGGGGCGGAAGTGCTGCTTGGCGGCCTCGGTGATTTTCTCCTTCATCGTGTCGTAGTCGGCCGCCTCGTTGGCGATGGCGCCGAAGCCCATCGTCCCCTGCCGACCGGCGAGCGCAGCGCCCACATTGCTGGTCAGGATGATGATGGTGTTGCTGAAGCTGACCTTGCGCCCCATGGAATCCGTGACGCAGCCCTCCTCCAGCATCTGCAACAGCAGGTTCATGACATCGGGGTGCGCCTTCTCCACCTCGTCGAAGAGAATGACGGCGTAGGGGCGGCGGCGCACCTGCTCCGTCAGCTGTCCGCCGTCATCGTGGCCCACATAGCCCGGAGGTGCACCGATCAGTCGACTGGTGCTGAACTTCTCCATGTACTCGCTCATGTCGACCTGAATGAGCGCATCGGCCGTGCCGAACATGATTTCCGCGAGATTGCGCGCGAGGTAGGTCTTACCCACGCCCGTCGGGCCCATGAAGAGGAAGGAGCCGATGGGGCGGCGCGGGTCTTTGATGTCGGCGCGGCTGCGGCGCAGGGCGCGTGCAATGGCCGAGCAGGCAATATCCTGACCGATGACCTTGCTCTTGAGCTCCTCCTCCATGTGCAGCAGCTTCTCGGTCTCCTTCTCTTCCATGCGCGCCAGCGGAATGCCCGTCCACTTGGAGACAACCGTCATGATGTTGTCCTCCGTCACCTCGGTGATGTCGGTGTCCATCCGCTTCTTCCACGCGTCGAGCTTCCGCTGTGCCGTCTGGCGCAGGCGGCTGACCGTATCGCGCAGCTTGGCAGCTTTCTCAAAATCCTGAGCCGAGACGGCCTCCTCCTTCTCGCGCTCCAGCTCGGCGCAGCGCTGATCGCTCTCCTTGAGGGAAGCGGGGCGCGTCATGCGCTGCACGCAGAGCAGCGAGCCGGCCTCATCCATGAGGTCAATGGCCTTGTCGGGCAGGAAGCGACCCGTCAGGTAGCGCTTGGACAGGTTGGCGGCCGCCTGCAGCGCTTCGGGCGTGTAGCGCACATGGTGGTGTGCTTCGTACTTGGGGGCAATGCCTTCCAGAATGCGGATGGTATCCTCCACCGAGGGTTCGCCGACCTGCACCTGTTGAAAACGGCGCTCGAAGGCGGCATCTTTCTCGACATGCTTGCGGAACTCGTTGAGCGTGGTCGCGCCGATGGCCTGCATCTCGCCCCGCGAGAGCGCCGGCTTGATGATGTTGGAGGCGTCCATCGCGCCCTCCGACGACCCTGCGCCCATGAGCGTGTGCATCTCATCGATGAACAGGATGACATTTTTCTCGCGGCGAATCTCATCCATCACGGCCTTGAGACGCTCCTCGAACTGGCCGCGGTATTTGGTGCCCGCCACCATGAGCGCGAGGTCGAGCGAGATGATGCGCCGCCCCACGAGGAACTCGGGCACGTCGCCCGCCGTGATCATCTGCGCCAGACCCTCGACAATGGCAGTCTTGCCCACGCCGGCCTCGCCCAGCAGGACGGGGTTGTTCTTGGTGCGGCGGCAGAGGATTTGGATGACGCGCTCAATTTCCGTGCGGCGACCGATGACGGGATCCAGCTCGCCGTCGGCCGCGCGCTTGGTCAGGTCGCGCCCGAAGGCGCGCAGGGCGGGCGTGCGCGAGCGCTCGAACGATTCCGCCCCCGTGTTGCCGCTGCCGGCGGTCTGGTGCAGGAAAGCATTGGCGTCGTCCTCGTCGTCCTCGTCGTTGCGCCGCGGGCGGGGGGGCTCCTCTGCGGAGCTGTCATCCACCTCGAACTTGGGCTCAATTTCGGCCATCACGCCCTTGCGGGCTTCCTCGTAGGTGAGTCCCGAGCGCGTGAGCGCGTGGTGCGCCAAGCCATCCTCATCGCGCAGCATAGCCAGCAGCAGGTGCTCCGTGCCCACATAGCTGTGGCGCAGAGCGCGCGCCTCCTGCCCGGCAATTTCCAGCAGTCGGCGCACACGCGGTGTCAGCGGCAGCGAGCCCGAGCTGCTCGGGGCCATGCCCGGAACCAGAGACTGCTCAATCTGCGTTGCCAGTTTGTCGATCACAATGCCGGCATTTTCCATCACGGTGACAGCGACGCCCTGCCCCAGCTTCAGCAGCCCGAGCAGGACATGCTCGGCGCCGATGTAGTTGTGGTGGAAACGGTCGGCCTCGCGGCGGGCAAGGTTCATCACTTGTTGAGCCCGGGGGGTAAAGTTATTCATCTCAATATCAGTCGTAAAGGGTTGAAAAATGATGCGGCCGGTTGCTCAGCCAGCTGCGCATGGTCGCGGCGCGCCGTTGGCTCAGCGGCTCCTCCTGAGCGTCGCCTGCCAAAGCCGCCTCCACCGAGAAGCCGTGCATGAGTTCGCCCAGCTGCGCCACAGCCTCGCTCGGCAACAGGGACGTCCACTCCAAATGCCCGAGTTGAATCGCCAGAATCAACAGCGACACGGCATCGCGCAACTCGTGCAGCGTCAATCGGTGCGCATGGCGCAGCAAGCCGTAGGCCCGACCGATGCTGTCGCAGAGCTTCGGGAGGTCGTTTTCCTGCAATTTATCGCGCACCTGCAACTCGCGGAGCTCCAAATGCGCCATCACGGCGCCGAAGTATTGCGCCAGCTCCGCCCGGCTGTCCAAAGGCCCCGGAACGGAGGAAAAAATGTAGGTGTTGCCCGTTCCCTCGCTGCCGTCAGCATAGAAAGGTCCCATCGTGACATGGAGTTTCTCCGTCGCTCGCGACACCGCCTCCATCATCCCCGCGAGATGCAGCGCCGGCAGGTGCAACACCTGCGAGAACTGCACACCGTCACCGGCCTCGGCCGGCAAGCTGGTCAGATAGCCCATCTCCGGGTCAAAAGCCCAGGGCAGATCCGCGCCCGCAGCATCGAGCTCGCACATGAGCTTTTCCGCAGCCGGCAGCGTATCGGTGCTGTCCAGAAAACGGTGCGCGACGAGATGCTCCTCCTCATTGAGCATGTAGACGGTTTGCTTTCCGGGGCAGAGGACGATGCGGCAGCCCGCGCCGCGCGCCGCCATGCAGGGAGTCAACAACTTGCTCTCCAACAGCGCACGCCGCTGCTCGTAGCTCAGCTCGGTCATGTCGGCCTCCCGGCTGTTGCGGGAACCGCGCAGCGATTTGACAACGGGCACCAACTTGGAAAGCACGGCATCACGCGATTCGGCCGTGCTCCATCCGGGGAAGGGATACCCTTTCAGGTTGCGGGTCACGCGGATGACCGACGTCAGCACAACATCGCTGACCATGCCCATCGTCCACCATGCCGGAGCCTTGATAACGGAAGAAAGCGCGTTCATGCCTGGGGTTTTTCGTTGAGTTGGCGCAGCCGATCGCGCAGGGTGGCAGCCGTCTCGTAGTCCTCGCGGGCGACGGCCTCGCGCAGCTGAGCCTCGAGCGCGGCGCGGGAATCAGCGTCGCTGCCGTCCCCTTCATCCGACAGACCGGGAGCCACCGCGAACTCGCGCGCGAACACCGTGTAGCAATCGGGGCAGCCGAGCCGCCCCGTGCGGCGATACACCTCCAACGGGAAGCCGCAAACCGGGCAGTGCGTCAGCACATCCTTCTCCTCCGCCTGAGGAGCGGATACGGTCTGCTCCCCTCTTTCGATGAGCTCACGCACAATTTTATCGATCCGCTCCTTGAAGGCCTCCGGGAAGAATTTTTCGGAAAAAGCGAGCGTCTGCGGGTCAAAAAGTCCTCGCTTGCGAGCACACTCCTCGCACAGGGAAAGTTCTGTCACCTGCCCGTTGATGATTTGCGTCAGAAACATCGACGCGCGCTTCCCACAAATCCGGCACTTCTTCACGGGCGTGAGCATAGCGCAAACGGCATCGAATTGCCAGCATCTCGCGTGTCAATCTGTGTCATTTCCGCTGTCCTGTTTCTCCTGAAATGGCGACACGGCAGAACTGTCACAAACAGGCGTACTGCAACCTTGACAGCGCCGCCCGCCCGCGCTAGGCTTATGGCGCTGCGCGGGCAACCGCGTTCACCCCCAAGCACAGTTATGAACAAGAAGTACATCACCATCGCCGCCGCTGTTGCCCTCGTGGGCGCCGGGG
>JBJEVL010000148.1:0-2590 GCA_051884335.1 Akkermansia sp.
AGTTACAGGAGGGTGCCGATCCCCTGCTCGAAAATGCGCAGGGCTGCAACGCGCTTTTCTACCTGCACGCCCTGCCCGAGTTCCTCGCCCGACTGCAACAGGCGAAGCTCCTGCCGCCCGAGCTGGCGCTCCGACTGCCGCGCGAGGAGGCAGCCCTGCAACGCTACATCGCCCTGCGCGCCGCACAGGTGCAGCTGGCCCCCGCCGAGGGCAGCCTGCGCTACCTGAGCAGCCAATACGGCGCTCCCGCCTACAAGCGCGCCCTCGCCCTCCTGCGCCACTATCTGGCGCTCGACACCCTGCGGCGCATCCCGCCCGGCGGCCTGACCGACACGCTGGTATTCCTCCGCATGGCCGATGCCGAGCGCGCCTACGCCTTCATCGAGGGGCTGAGCCTTTGGCAGCACGGCGAGCATTTCTTGGAGGAGGTGCCCGCGCAACTGCTGGAGGAGCTGCGCGCCCAGCACTGGCCCGTCGCGCCCGGCAAACTGCGGCAGGCGCTCAACAAACTTGCCACCATGCTGCCGACCACGCGCGATGAGATGATCGACTGCTACGCGGCCGCGCCTATGGCCTCGCTGCTGGAGATGCTGGTTGCCCAGGAGGGCGAGCGCGCTCTGCCCGACCTCCTGCGCTACGCCAAAAGCTACGACCCCGAACTGGTGCAGGCATGCCTGCGACTGCAGCTCCGGCTGCGCGGCATCACCCCGCCGGATGAGACCGACGCCCCGCTCGATGAGGAACAACGCGCCCAGCGCGCCGCGCTGTTGACCGATGCCGCCCTGCACCGGGGTTGCGTCGGCGACTGGGATCCCGCGCTGTTGCCCGACGCCATTCGCGCGCTCCGCGCCCACCAGCTGCCGCAACACGCCGCGCTGCTCGAATCGCTGACCAATGAGCAGGGGGAGATCGCCGTCACCGAGGAAGGACTGCCCCTGCTGCGCGCGCGCTACGACGCGATGAAGGAAGAATCGCCGCGCAGCGTCATCCTGCGCGCCCTGCTGCGCAAGGACGACGAAACAGCCACCGACTCGACCGAAACCGCCCCCCGGGCTCAGCAGCCATGACCTACCGCCTGCGCCGCTTCCTGCTCGCCCCCACGGGGCTGCACCTGCTTTGCGCCCTGTGCGCCCTGCTCGCCTGCCTGCCGCCGCTCTTCCCCGAGCTTTGCCCCCAAGGAACGGAAGCGCAGGTGTTCCGCTACGCCGGCTACACCCTCATGAGCTCGCTCATCGTCTCCGGCGTGGCCATGCTGCTCTCGGGTGCGGCGCACCTGCTGCGCTTCAACAACCTCCTAGCCCTCACGCAGCTCCTCAAATGGGCCGGCATTTGGGGCGGCGCCCTCGGCGTATTCGTCTTCGCAGCCTTCTTGGCCGATGTCCCCGCCCAGGAAGCCAAAGCCGAGCACACCCCCATCCAAACCAGCGACACCCTGCACCCGCCGCATGATGCCCTCACGGGGCCGGACGCCCTCACCATCCCCATCGACACCACCGACGCACCCACCGACAAGGTCGTCGCCACCCCCAACCTCACCCTGCTTGAAAACGAGCACGCCGAGCTGTTGCGCACCTACCTGGAGCGCTCCCCCCGCTGGCAGGGCCTGCAAACCAGCGACACCTTCTACTCGCGCCCCGGGCATCCCGTGCTGGTGCCCCCCACCGTCTCCGGCACCCCGGGACTGGTGCATGTCTGCTTCCGCCACCTCACCGAAGGCGCCCCCCTGCCCGAGGGCTACACCGTGGTCAAGCCGGGTGACCCCTTCCCCGTCACCGAAAGCGACACGCAAGTTGCCGATTTGGCACTGGATTTAGGACGCAACCACTACCTGCTGCTCGCCTGGCGAGGCACCGCCCACGCCGAGACCGCCTACAAAGCGCTCAATGCCGCCATCGCCGCCATCGACATGCGCATGCAGCCCCTCGTCGAGCATCCGGAGGAAGCGACCATCACCCGCATGCTCACCGGACGCAGCTCCTACACCGGAGACGCGCCCGAAATACGCTTCTGTGAACCCGCGGGGCAAGAGGGAGTCTACCAAGCCGAGGTCTATGTCAACCCCGGCGAGGCGGGAACGCTGCTCTTCTACATCCGCGATTCGGAGAGCGGCGAGGTACTCCGCCTCTTCAGCTGTCCCGCCCAATACTCAGCCAAGAGCGATGAGCTCTTCCGCCACGACATCCCCGGCTCGGTACCCTCGTGGAGCTACGACCGCGCCCTCTACCCCTACCTGCCGCCCAACGCGCCGGTATTCACCATCCGCACCGGCAGCGATCACCGCTACTTTGGCGTTGCGCTCGAAGTGTGGTTCAAACCTGCCGATCAAAGCCGCCATCGCTACCGCCTGCTGCGCCGCTGCTACAAGGTCTTGCCTTTTGACGACAGCTTCATGAGCGAAGCGCCCATCAGCGATGTCACCACGCTCACCAAAACCACGGCGCTCCCCACACCCACCGAGCCTGCGACGCCCGCCGAACCCGCTGCACCCGCATTCCCCGCCGCTTCTGAAGCCCCCGCCGCGCCCGCATCCCCCGCCGCGCCCGCATCCCCCGCCGAGCCCGACGCCCCCGCCGCGCCCGCAGCCCCCGCC
>JBJEVL010000149.1:0-2578 GCA_051884335.1 Akkermansia sp.
AGCAGCCCGTTGAGGAAGCTCTGAATGCCGTCGGGGATTTGGTAGAGGGCACAGAGCAGCAGCAGCACGCGCGCGGTGGCGTGCACCTGCGGATCTTGGGTGTAGAGGGCAATCAGGCTGTCGCGCCCGGCGATCGTGCCGAGCATGAAGCAGACGACGCCGCCCGCGAGCAGGGGCAGCGCGGTGTGCACCATGCGGCGGAAGGCGCGCGCGTTCCCGGCGCCGATGTGGTAGCCGGCGCGGATGGCCACAGCCCACCCCAGGCTCAGGGGATACATGAAGATGAGCGAGGAGATGCTGATGGAGACTTGGTTGGCAGCCACGACGCGCTCGCCGAGCGGGGCGATGACCATGGTGATGGCGCAGAAGAAGCCGACTTCGCTCAGCGTGGCAAAGGCAACGGGGGTGCCGAGGCGCAGGATGCGCCCCATGAGCCGCAGGTCGGGACGTCGCAGGGCGAGCATGGCGCGCAGCTGCTCCCGGCTGCCCGGCGAGAGCTGCATGAGCCCGAGCGCGCCGAGCGCCATGCACCAGTAGATGATGGCGGTGGCCAGTCCGCAGCCGGCACCGCCGAGGGCGGGGATGGGGCCGCAGCCGAAGACGAGGACAATGTTCAGCGGGATGTTGAGCACCAGCCCCATGAGGGAAAAGACCATGCCTGGGCGGGTGCGCCCGCTGCCCTCGAAGTAGGCCAGCGCGACGCGCAGGAGGAGGTTGGCGGGCACGCCGAGCAGGAAGAAACCGATGTAGGCATCGGCGGTGGCGCACAGCGCCGCATCCTCCGTCACCATCGGCCAAAGGAAATGCCCCGCAGCCAGCACCGCGCATTCGAGCAGCACCAGCACCAGAGCCAGCCACTTGGCCTGCAACAGCAGGTAGCCCACCTTCCCCGCGCAGCCGGCGCCGCGCAGCCGCGAAATCATGGGCGCGACCATGGAGATGATGGCGCCGACGGAGCAGAGCACGGGGGCGACGAGGGCGCAGGCCAGCGCCACCCCGGCCAGCTCCCCTGCCCCGGCATGCCCGGCCACGATGGTGTCGATGACCCCCATACCCACTTGCATGAGGTTGCCGATGTAGAGCGGGAGCATGAGCGCGAGCAGGCGACGCAGCTCGCGCGGGTCAGGTCGGGGAATGGGAAGGCGGGATGTCATGGTGGCAGGCAACACGGCAGCAGGGGCATCGGGGTGCAAAAAAGAACCCGCCTCATCGGCGGGTTCCCTGGCAAGAAAACATCCGGAACGGGAATCGAACCCGTGTTGCAGGAATGAAAATCCTGAGTCCTAACCCCTAGACGATCCGGACATCGACTTCGGCGCAGCCAAAGCTGCTTGGCGAGTTTAGCAGCTCGACAACGAACAAGCAAGCCCAAAAATGAATTTTCGGCAGACTTTTTGCAAAAAAAGCCACCGCTCTCCCCGGGGGGGGAGGCGGTGGCTGATGTGAGGTAGGGGGTCATCAATCCTCGGAGCCCACGGAGATGGCATCCTCGGACACAATCATCTCTTCCTCCGTGTCGTAGGTGGCGCGGGGGATGGGCGTCGCACCGGGGGCGGCCTCGACCACGATGTTGCGGTACTTGTCGAAGCCTGTGCCGGCGGGAATCAGATGCCCGAGAATCACGTTCTCCTTGACGCCCTCCAGCATGTCGACCTTGCCCAGCGTCGAGGCCTCGGTCAGCACACGGGTCGTGTCCTGGAAGGAGGCCGCCGAGATGAAGGAGGCGGTCTTGAGCGAGGCTTTGGTGATGCCCAGCAGGATGGGTTCGGAGTCGGCGGGGCGTCCGTTCTGCGCCACGGTTTCGCGGTTGATGCGCGCCAGCGTGGTGCGGTCGACTTCGTCGTTCCACAGCAGGCCGGTGTCGCCCGGGTCGAGCACGCGCACCTTGCGAAGCATCTGCGAGACGATGATTTCCACATGCTTGTCGTTGATTTCCACACCCTGCACGCGGTAGACCTGCTGCACCTTGTTGACGAGGTGCTCCTGCAGGGCTTCCTTGCCGCAGATGCGCAGAATCTCATCGGAGGCTTCGGAGCCGTCGGAAAGCGGCTCGCCGGCGTGCACATAGTCGCCGTCGTGCACGATGATGTGGCGATCCATGGGCACGAGGTGCTTGGTGCCCAAATCCTCTTCCTCGGGCTTGGCACCGCGGCGACCGCGCTTGGAGGCGGCCTCCTTGGCTTCGGCATCGCGGTAGATGGTGACCACCTTCTTGCCGCGAATCATGGCGTCATCGATGGCGACAATGCCGTCCTTCTCGGCCAGCACGCAGGTGTCCTTCGGGCGGCGGGCTTCAAAGAGCTCGGCCACGCGGGGCAGACCGCCGGTAATATCGTTGGTCTTCTGCACCTTGCGCGGGGTCTTGGCGAGGGTCGCACCGGCGGAGATCTTCTGCCCGTCGCTCACGGCGAGGTAGGCACCCGTGGGGATGGCGTAGACAAGGGTCTTGTCCTTGGCGCCGCTCCCGGTGTGGATGATGACGCGCGGGGCGAGATCCTGGCGGTGGTCGATGATGACGACCTGACCGCGACCGCTCTCGTTGTGGCCGCTTTCGGTGCGGCAGGTGATACCCTCGGTG
>JBJEVL010000150.1:0-11088 GCA_051884335.1 Akkermansia sp.
GCCACCGTCACATCCTGCATGGAGGGCACCGTCTGGGAGGTGCCGGAAGAGGCAGCCACGTTGATAATCACTTCACCCGTGGCGGCCGAATCGCCGCCGATCTTCACCGCAGCCAAACTCACCTTCTCACTCTGCACCTCCAGCGTGCCCGAACCGGAACCGTAGGAGCCCACAAGAATGCCGGCAGGCGCGTTCAACTGGCCGCCCTGCTCCACAATCACCGTACCCGAGCAATTGCCCGACGAGACAACGGCATGTCCCTCCTCATCCTTGCTGGCACCGCCGATGATGATCGTCGAATCTGTACCGCCGGTCGTCTCCAATACCGCTCCGTCTCCCACACGAACCGTACCCTGACCGTTCTGCGAACCGACGACAATCTGGTCGGCAATCAGCTTGGCACCTGCCTCCAAAATCAGGGTACCTGTAGCGCCGGCAATTTTGGTATTGCCCACGCCGACCTGCCCCGCCACCGTCAACACCTTATTCGCCGCAATAGTCACCGTGCCGCTGCCCCCCGTTGACACGGGCTGCCCGTAGCCTTTGCCACCGATGAACAGTTGCTTATCGAGCGCAACGGTCGAGGACTCATCCGTGCCCACCACAGTCATCATCGCATCGCCCTTGTAACAACCGACGGTGATGGTACCATTCGTCTCGTTCACCAAAATACCCGTCATATCGGAGGACTCGCACCCGTCAGGGAGAGTCGTTGCAAAGTTATCCGCGTGCACGGGAGCCGAAAAACAGGCCAGCATTGCAGCCAAGAAAAGAGTCTTCTTCATATGGTTATCTCTTGATTAAAAAACGGAACAAGCGCAGCGACCTCCCCAAACGGAGAAGTTCCCTAAACGCTGTTTTTATTCTAAATAAAACAACGCGAATCGTCAAGTCCTTCCTGTTACTTTTTCGCACCAAACGTATTTTTTCCGAAAAAAGCCCTTTCTCCACCCCCGCGGCTCGTCATGACCGAAATTAGAACTCGCCAAAACGGCGCAGGCATGCTAGAGTAGGCTCAGGGCTCGGCAAGCAAGCGCCCGAGTTCGGATTGTTACCGCCATGAATGATCTCACCAAACCCTTTAAGCGACTCCCCGTGGCTCTCATCGGCACGGGTTCCTATGTCCCCGAGCGTCGCCTGACGAACTCGGATTTGGAAAAGATGGTCGACACCTCCAACGAATGGATTGTGACCCGCACGGGTATTGAGGAACGCCGCATTGCCGCGCCCGATGAAACGACCAGCGACATGGCGACCAAGGCCGCGCAGCGCGCGATGGAGGCGGCGGGGGTCACCCCCGAGGAGCTGGATCTCATCATCGTGGGCACCGTCACCCCCGACACCTACACCCCCTCCACCGCCTGTTATGTGCAGGCCAAGCTCGGCGCCTGCCACGCAGCCGCATTCGACATCTCGGCCGCCTGCTCCAGCTTCCTGTTTGCCCTCAAGACGGCGGTTCAGTATGTGGGCTGCGGGCAGGCCAAAACCGCCCTCATCGTCTCGGCGGAGAAATTGTCGCACATCGTCAACTGGGAGGATCGCGCCACCTGCGTGCTCTTCGGCGACGGTGCGGGGGCAGCCATCCTGCGCACCGGCAGCGGCAAGGCCGGGGACAGCGCCATCCTGGCCTCGCACATCGGTTCCGACGGCACGCTGGCGGATCTGCTGCTGGTTCCCGGCGGCGGCACGGCCATCCCCACCACCGAGCAGAACATCCACGAAAAACTGTTTACGATTGCGATGCGCGGCAACGAGGTGTTCCGCCATGCGGTCGAGCACATGACGGAGTCGGCGCTCTCACTCATCGAGCGCACGGGCATCAAGCCCGAGGACATCTCGCTGGTCATCCCGCACCAAGCCAACCTGCGCATCATCAACGCCGTCACCAAGCGGCTGGGCATTCCCGCCGAGCGCGTGTTCGTCAACCTGCAGAAATACGGCAATACCTCGGGCGCTGCCTGCGCCATCGCGCTGGATGAGGCCGTGCGCAGCGGGCGCGCCAAGAAGGGCGACATCGTGCTGATGGTGACCTTTGGCGCCGGGCTGACCTGGAGCAGCGCCGCCATCCGGCTCTGAGGACGCCCCCCCGCAAGGCAGGAAGAGTTGTTTGCGGAAGCGCCGGGCTCCGACTGCCGCAGCACAAAGCAGCCCCGCAGAAACAGAGCAGCCCGGCAGAAGCACCGCGCCGCGCCCGGACATTCCCGAGCGCGGCGCGGCGGCGCATGCCGAACAAACAGGCAGCGTCAGGCCGGGCGATCGAGGTGGGTCACCGCCGCCGGAGGGCGGGTGCCGAGGTCGATGGCCCGGTCGGCCACATGCTTGGGATCGCCGTCAAAACGATAGGCCGCGCAATCCGGGCAGGTGTCGGCCGTCCGGTCCACCAAGGCGCCGCAGACCGTGCAGATTTTGTAGGAGGCCGGATCATTCACAATGGTCGTGGCCATTTCTTTGTAATCGGGGCGGGGCATCGCTGTATCTCTCGGAGAACGCAAGGAGCGAGGTATCGGCGCTGACCGACACCCCGCCCGGCTCAAAAACGATAAACCTGAAAGGGGACTCAGGCGATGGTTGCCAGGGATTTGGCACCCTTGCTCTTGTAGTTCGCAGCGCGGTTGGCCGGCACGGTGCCGCGCTTGGCAGCCTTGTCAATCGCCGATGCGAACGCATTGTACGCAGCAGCCGCAGCCTCCTTATCCTTGCTCTCGACCGCAGCAGCGAGCTTCTTGCGCAGCGTGCGGACGCGGGAAAGAACAGAACGATTAATCGCCGTGCGGGCGATGGTCTGGCGGATGCGCTTCTTAGTGGACTGAGTGTGTGCCATAATGAGAGTGAAAAAGGTTGGTTTGTCGTTTTGGTGGGGAGATTTTACTCTGAGAACCCCAAATGTCAAGGCAATTTCTTCGCAGTCTCACTTTTTCTTAGGAGCGCAGCGGCGAAAACACGCAGCGAACGGGGGTCGGCGGTCTTTCGCCTTGCCTCGGAGGGGGAGGGGTGGTAAGCTCAAGTAATATGAAACATCTTCCCCTCCTTCTGCTCACGGGGTTGCTCGCGGCAGCCTGCACCGGCACCAAGGAACCCGCTCCCGAGACGGCGGCGGCTCCCGAGGCGCCGCCCGCCGCCGCCGAGGCTCCCAAGGCAGAGCCGACGCCGGAGCAGCAGGCCACGGCACACGAGCTGCTCAACACCGCCGATGCGGCGGCGCCCGAGGAGCTTGCGGCGGAGGAGCTCGCCCCCGCTCCGGCCGAGCTGAGCACCGGGGGGCTGCGCCTGCGCCGCTTTGCCCCGCCCGAGGAGGCCAGCAGCGAGGGTGCCGCCGAGCCCCTGCCCAATGCGGCCGAGCTGCACGGACTGCGCTCGCCCGTCCTGCGGGGCAACACGCTGCCGATGGACATCAACGGCAAGCTGACGCCGAATCAGGAGGGGGAGGAACGCTGATGGTCACTCCGCCGAAAGGATTTGTGCCCGTGCCCTTCGCCTACCACGAGGAGATTGAGCTGAGCATCGACTCGCTCTCCAACATGGGCGAGGGCGTGGGGCGCGTGGAGAACCGCGTGGTCTTTGTGCCCTATGCCCTGCCCGGCGAGCGCGTGCGGGCGCGCGTGTACCGCAACGATCGGAATTTTTCGCAGGCAGACCTGGTGGAAGTGCTGGAGCCCTCGCCCCGGCGTATCGAGCCCCGCTGCCCCGTGTTCGGGTACTGCGGCGGCTGCCAGTACCAGCATTTGGACTACGAGCAGCAGCTGGCGTGGAAAACGCAGCAAGTGGCCGACCTGCTGCGCCTGCAGGCGGGGCTGGAGCTGCCCGTGCGCCCGGCCATCCCCTCGCCGCGCACCTACGGCTACCGCTCCAAAATCACGCCGCACTTCCACAAGCCCAAGGATGCCAAGGTCGGCAACATCGGCTTTCTGCGGGCAGGATCGCGCAGCGAGGTCTGCGATGTGCAGCACTGCGCCATCGCCATGGATCCCATCAACGCCGCCCTGCCTGCCCTGCGCAAGGCCGTGCACCAAAGCGCCGCGCAGTACCGCCGCGGGGCGACCCTGCTCATGCGGGTGAGCGAGGGCAGCGTCATCACCAACAACAACGCCGTCTGCACCGAGCAGGTGGGCAAGCTGAGCTTTCAATTCCTCGCGGGCGACTTCTTCCAAAACAACCCCTACATTCTCCCGGCCTTCACGGGCTATGTGGCGCAGCAGGCCTGCGCCGAGGGAGCGCGTTTCCTCGTCGATGCCTACTGCGGCAGCGGACTCTTTGCGCTGACGCTGGCGGAGCACTTTGAGCGGGTGCTGGGGGTGGAGGTGAGCGAGACGAGCGCCGACTGGGCGCGCGCCAACGCCCGCAGCAACGGCATTGAGCACGCGCAGTTCCTCGCCGCAAGCGCCGAAGCCATTTTTGCTGAGGTCGACTTCCCCGCCGAGCAGACGGCGGTGGTCATTGACCCGCCGCGCAAGGGTTGCGACAAGGTGTTCCTCGACCAGCTTTTTGCCTTCGGCCCGCAGCGCGTGGTCTACGTCTCCTGCAACCCCGCCACGCAGATTCGCGACCTGGCGGAATTCGCCAAGGCCGGCTACGGCGTGACGGAGGTGCAGCCCTTCGACCTTTTCCCGCAAACCAAGCATTTGGAGTGTGTCGCCACGCTCCGCAAAAACCAACGCCCATGAATGAAGAAGAATTACCCGAGCGCATGAGCCGCAGCGCCGAGGATTATCTGGAGGCCATCGGACTGCTCTGCGACAGGAGCCCCTCGGGGCAGGCGCAGGTCAGCGAAGTGGCGCAGATGCTGCGGGTGAAGAAACCCAGCGTCACCGCCGCCATGCGCCAACTGGCGGAGGAGGGCATGATTGTCTACCGCCCCTACGCCCCCATTCAGCTGACGGACAAGGGACGCGCCTACGCCAACGGCGTCATCCGCGCCCACCGCATCCTGCACCGCTTCATGATCGAGGCTGCGGGGCTCAGCCCCGAGCGGGCGGAGGCGGTCGGCTGCCTCATCGAGCACATCCTGACCTACGAGGAAATTCTGGGTATCGAGCAGCGGCTCGATGCGCGCCTGTTTGAACGCTGACCGCAGCCCGAGTATCTCACCCTGCAACATGCAATCCCGTTCCGTCAGCGTCACGCAGGCGCTCATCATCGTCAACGTGCTGGTTTTTGCCCTCTGCCTGTTGGGCAAGCAGGAGTTCTTTTTCAACCTCTGCGCCTACACCTGGGCAGACGCCGTGGGGCACGCACAGGTGTGGCGCTTCATCACCTACCAGTTTTTGCATGCCAACATGATGCACATCCTCTTCAACATGTGGGCGCTGTATTTCTTCGGCCCGCCGGTGGAGGACTTTTTCGGGCCGCGCCGCTATCTGGCCTTTTACCTGCTCTGCGGGGTGGCGGGGGCGCTCTTCTCCTCGCTGCTGGCGGGGCGGGGTTGGTACAGCACGGGCATCAGCATCGGCGAGGGGATGTGGACCATGCCCTGGGAGTATGTGCCGTTGGTCGGCGCCTCGGCCGCCATCTACGGCGTCATGGTGGCGGTGGCCTTCCTCTACCCCCGGGTGGAAATCAGCCTGCTCTTCCCGCCCATTACACTGAGCATGCGCAACTTTGCCCTGCTGGTCATGGGCATTGCCGTTGCCACCGTCCTGTTCAACTGGAGCAATGCCGGCGGCGAGGCCGGGCATTTGGGCGGCATTCTCATGGGCGCCGCCATCATGCTCGCGCTCAAGTTGCGCGGGAGGCTCGACGACTAATGCCGACACGCGGGCGAATAGGCGCATGCGCTCAGCTGTTGCCTCTGCGCACACGCTCGACGACTGATGCCGCTCAGCGGCTGACAATGCGCACACGCTCCACGCAGCCCTCGCCCAAAATGCGGTTGAGCGCGACAATGATGCGCGGTTTGAGCCGTGTCAGCTCGTAGCGCGCCGCGGGATGAGCGGCGCGGATGCGCGCCATCCCCCGCTCCACCGACAGCAGTGCCGTCATCTGCGCCAAAGCAATGCCGGCGGCTCGCTCCCAAGCCTCGGCCAAAATCTCCGCCGAAAAACTCTCCTCCTCCAGCGGCAGCGCTGCCAGCACCTCGCCCAGCAGCGAGCGCATGTCACGCAGGTGGCACCCGGTGGGCAGCTCGGGACCGGCCCCGTAGAAATCCGCCTCTGCCTGATCGCGCTCGCCCCGGGCGCGGCTGCGCCAGCGCTCCACGCGCAAACTGCCGTCCGCCATGCGCTGCGGACGGCGGCGGGAAACATCGAGCGCGGCGGCAGAGGGGCGGCGCTCCGCGAGCGCTGCCGGCGTCAGCGGCGCTTCCGTCTCAGCTCGCTTGCGGCGCGGCGGCATCGTGCAACAAAAAAATGAAGCGGCCTCGGGAGCGCCATGTCCCAAGACCGCTTCCGAAGATTCCTTGGCGGCAGCGGCTTATTCGCCGTCATCGCCGATCGCCTGCACCGGGCACCCCTCAAGAGCCTCCTGGCACTGGGCAATCTCCTCGTCGGTGGTGGGCTGCTTGATCACGATGGAAAGACCTTCGTCATCATCGCGGCCAAAGAAATCGGGAGCGGATTCGCGGCAAAGATCGCAGTCGATGCAGTTGCTGTCGACATAGAACTTACCGGGCACATTCTTTTCATTTTTTTCGTCGATATCGGCCATGGCGTGTATGTGGTTCGTGTGTGGAGGGCGAACGCCCGAGCAGTATTTTTCACTCATTTCCCTGAAAATGCAATCCTTTTTTATTGCCACTGCTCTTTTTTAGCGCCACAATAGGCGCATGCCGCCGAAGCCCATCAAAAGCCTCCTGTCCCTGCGCCTCCGTTTTTTTCCCCTGCTGGCACTAGCGACTGCTGCGGTGCTCGCCGGGCTGTGCGCATGGTTCATCAGCGCCCTGCCCTCCTACACCGGGCGCGATGCCAGCGATGCTCTTCCCTGGCAAGATGAGGGCATCTGCATACGCAGCGCCGAGGCCTATTGGAAAAGTGCGCAGGGCGACGATCGCATGGCGCTGCGCACCGCCTATTACCCCGAGGCACGTCTCAGTCTGGGTGAGACGCAGGGCAGCGGATTCCTGCTCCTGAGTTTCCGCGACACCTGGGGGCGCGAGGTGGGGGATCCCATCCGGCTGGCATACAGCCATGGGCACTTTGAGCCCCGCGATCAGAGCTCCTTGCAGGCGCACGAAGGACAGGCCACCATTCGGCTCGAAACCGGCTACGGCAGCACCTCGGAGATGCAAGCGCACCTGATTAACCCCGAGGAACCCCTGTGGACGGTTATGGTGAAGCTCTGTCCCGAGGGAGCCGCTGAGGCGCGCCAGTGGCATATCTTCTGCGTCCGCCCCGAAATTCGTCGCTGATACCCATGAGCGCGAACACCCGGCCCGCCCCCCGGCACCCCCTCCTCCGCCGACTGCTGCGCGCAGCCGCTGCGCTTGCCTCCGGCGCGGTCACGGCTCTGGCTTTTCCCCCGGTCGATCTGGGCAATCTCGTGTGGGTGGCGCTGCTGCCGCTGCTCTGCCTGCTGTGGCTCACGCCCGGCGGTTTTTGGCGCGGCTTCCGCACGGGCTGGCTGTGGGGCATGGGCTTCTTCACCGCCGCATGCAGCTGGATTGTGCAGGTGGGCTATGTGTTCTTCATTCCGCTGCCGGTCTTTGTTGCCCTTGCCTTTCTGCCGCTCATGGCGTTTTACTCCCTGTTGCCCGCCCTGTGGTGCGGGGTGATGAACAGCCTGCTGCGCCCGCGCACGGAAGCGCTGCCCGAGGGCATCCGCAGCCGTGCCGAGGCGGCTCCCTGGGCTCGGCGCGACCTACTCTCCACCCTGCGCAGTGCTCTGGGCGGCGGGGCGCTGTGGGTCTGCATCGAGTGGCTGCGCGCCCACGGCACGCTCGCCTTCAGCTGGAACAGCCTGGGTACCGCGCTCTACAGCGGGCTCTCGCTCGTGCAGTGGGCAGAGTTTGTGGGCACCACCGCCCTTTCCTTCCTCCCCGTCGCCACCAACATCATCCTGTGGGGCGCGCTGCGGCGCAGCTGGCTGCAATACCGCCGTCTGGGCAGCGCAGTCGCCCCCTGGGATTTTTACGGAGCCGTGGTCGTGCTCTTCGCCCTCTTCACAGGCGGGCTCTTCCTCTCCAAGGCCTACGCTCCCACCGTCATGCTGCGGCGCGGGAGTGTGCTGCCGCTGCCCGTCCTCGCCATTCAGGAAAACATCGACCAAAACGAGCGCATCGCCTCCGGCGGCATCGACACCTCCCTCTACGGTCGCTACCTGCGCGCCACGCATGCCGCCTTTCTCGATATCCAGCGCCGCACGGCACAGCGCGCCCTGCAACACCGCGATGTCGGGCTGGTGCAGCAGCTGCCGCTCTGGGTGGTCTGGCCCGAGAGCGCGCTGGGATCGGCGCTGCACCGCAACCTCGCCACCGGCGAGCTGCTGCCCGACCCGCTGAGCGAGCAGCACCTCTTCGGCCCCGAGGCTCTGCCGCGCGTACGCGAAGAGGTGCGCGCCGTCGGCGGGCAGGATTTTGTGCTGTTCACGGGGGCGGACGAAGTGCTGTGGACGCCCGATGAACAGGGCGCGCGCTACGTCGGCCTGTTCAACGACATGGCTGTGTTCCCCGAGGGGCGCAGCAGCGCGCTCACCGCCGCCAAGCAGCACCTCATGCCCTTCGGCGAGTATATCCCCTTTGTCGAAAACATCCGTTGGCTGGGCGACATCTACACGCAACTGACGGGCACGCAGGTCAGCTCGGGCATCCTGCCGGGCTCGGGTTCGGAACCGCTCGCCGTCCCCCTGCCCGGCACGAGCGAGAGCGTGAGTGTCATCCCCGCCGTGTGCTACGAGGACACCGTGGGCGACCTGCTGCGCCGCTTTGCCCGCCCCGGGGCGCAGGTCATCGTCAACGTCACCAACGATGCGTGGTTCCGCGGCAGCGCCTGCGGCGCCCAGCAAGCGCGCAACGCCGCCTTCCGCTGCATCGAGCTGCGCCGCCCGATGGTGCGCGCCGCCAACATGGGTCACACCTGCGCCATCGCGCCCAACGGAGCCGTCATCGACTGCCTGCTCAAGGCCGACGGCAGCCCCAAGCTGGCGGGCTACAGCTACGCCGTACTCCCCGTTGACCGCCGCGCCGGACTCACCCTCTACGCGCAGGCGGGCGACTGGGCGGTGCTGCTCTGCGCCCTGCTTGCCGCCGCGCTTGCCGCTGCCGGTTTCCGCCGAAACCCGCCCTGCCCACGGCACCCCTGATGCCTACCGATGGCGCCCCGGGGCAGTCTGCACCGATGAGCTCCATCGCCGCCTGAACGGTGTGCCCCAAGGACGCCGCGCGCCGTCTCACCACCCCGCACACGGCAGAATCAGCGCGGGCTTCAGCCAAACAGAAAACAGAGGCAGAAGCTACTGTATACCCCCCTGTCTAACGAATCTGTTATGGTTACCTTTTGAGCTTGTAAGCTCATCATTTTTGTATTAGTCTCCGATCATAGTAGGCACTACTGAGAACTTATTTCCACGGAACACTAGAAAAGTTACCATAAGCGCATACTGAAAATAAGACCAAAATGCACATAAATACAGATTTTTCTCAAACTTTCACCCGTTTGCTTAAGCAATCCTGTCTATCTCAGTTAGAATTAGCGGAACGAACCGGAATACACAAGCAAACAATAAACAGGTATGCAACGGCAAAAACTGTGCCCGGCTGGGTAGAGTTGCTGAAGTTGGCAGATGCTTTGGGCTGTTCGTTGGATTCTTTCCGTACGGGAGAGCTTTCGTCATACTCTTCCATAGACGAGAACAAACTTGAACAAATGAAGCCCATTATTAAAGAGCTGGGCTCTGTGGTAAACAAGTTGACCTCTTTTATTTCAGAATAACGTTCCGCGTAACGTTAGTGAACAGTGTTCACCGAACAGCAGTGAGACCATGAAAAGACTGATGATGATATTGATGGGAGCATGCATGATGCTCAACTTAAGCGCAGGGGCGGAAATTCCTGTGAATGTGCGGGAGCATACGCAAAAAGTGACAAGCTATTTGCGGCAGATGCCGCGAGCGCAGAGGGAAGCCGCACTGGCGGAAATGAGAGGGCTGCTCTTCATGGAGAATGGGAGCAGTGCATACAGCAGCAAAACGGGCAGCGATACGGTGGAAGTGCGGCAGGGGCGGAAAGTGATAGGCAAGACAAAGGTTCCTTTCCGGCAGGTGCATCAGGGGGCTAAGTTTATTGGGACGGATGGTAAGCTTTATGATTTTTATGCCGCGCAACGGAGTGACAGGGGCAGGGAGACGGATGCTTGGAAGCAAGCGAAACTGCATATTTACCGTGCCGGGGTAGATGCGGCTTTCACATCATTCGGCGGAGAGCTCCGGGAGCTGGAAGTGCAGCGAGGGCGGTATTTTCTGCGGCAGATGAGCCCGGAGCTGCGGGCGGCCTTGTTTGCAGAGGTGCTGGGGCTATTGTATCTGGAAGGTGGTGGGAATGCATACACGGGCAAGACCTGTTATTCCACCATTGGAGGTGAGAGGGTTCCATACCCGGAATATCGGAGCGGTGCCAAGTTTGTGGATGCTCAGGGAAACGTGCATGGCATAGCTGAGGTGCGGGCAGAAGCAAATGAACAGGGAAAAGCATGGCGCACTTGGTGGCCTGGAGTCAAGCTGAACATGCACCGCGCCGGGCAAGATGCGATACTTGCCCCATTCAGGGCAGAGATTAAGGCCATGAGGGAACAGTCAAAGAAGTGAGAACCGGCTTGCATATCAGGCAAGCGGATGCTACATTGCGGGCGTGGTGTCCGCCGCCAGCTCGATTGCAGCGGAATGCCCTCAAAATGCATCATGGGCATGGGCGAGTTTCGGCTCTCCATGCTCCATCCTTCGTGCACCTTACGATGCCTATCCGATTTTGTTAGATTGTAGCTGCACCTTCTCCCCGCCAAAACTAACGCAGAGCCCATCTTGTTTCCCCCCTACCTCCTGTTTGTTAGATTGTACGCGCGGTGTCATAACAGCGCAAGCGACGAAGAAGCGCCCCCCCTCCCTCGGCGGTAAGGTGGGTGCATCTCCCCTTCTGCCGCAGGCTGGCAAGGAGCTCATGGGCTTTCG
>JBJEVL010000151.1:0-2510 GCA_051884335.1 Akkermansia sp.
GGTAAGGGAGCCATCGTGTGGCACAAGAACCCGGCTCCCCGCTCCTGAACGCTCGGTCATGATTTTCCGCACCCTGCCGAACGTTTCGCTCGGCAGGGATTTTTTCTGATTGCAACGCTACCATGAAAACGACTGCTGCAGAACGCCGTGATTTCCTGCACCGCACCCTCCGCGAGCGCATTGTGATGCTCGACGGCGGGATGGGAACCATGATCCAAAAGCTGCACCTGGGCGAGGACGATTACCGCGGCAGCTTCTTTGCCGACCGGCAGCTGTACCCCTGCGACCTGAAGAACAACAACGATGTGCTCGTGCTCAGCCGTCCGCAGGTGCTGCACGACATCCACACCGCCTACTTTGCCGCCGGGTCGGACATCGTGTCCACCTGCACCTTTTCGGCCACCTCCGTCGGGCAGCACGAGTTTTTCCACTATGCGGAGCCCGGGCAGCGGCACGACCAGCGCTACTACGAGGGCGTGCTGGCGGATGCCGAGCTGGCGGCGCTGGTGCGGCGCATGAATTTGGCGGCGGTGCAGGTGGCTCGCCGCGCGGCGGAGGAGGCGGAGGCGCTCTACGACCGCCCCTGTCTGGTGGCGGGTTCCATCGGGCCGATGGCGGTGACGGCTTCCATCTCCCCCGATGTCAGCGACCCGGGCTTCCGCAGCATCACCTTCGACCAGCTGCGCCGCGCCTACCGCGAGCAGGTGCGCGCGCTCGCGGAGGGCGGGGTGGATCTGCTGCAGCTGGAGACGATTTTCGACACGCTCAACGCCAAGGCCTGCCTGTACGCCATCGCCGAGCTGCGCGAGGAGCTCGAGCTGCCCCCGCTGCTCATCAGCTTCACCGTGACCGACCGCGCGGGGCGCACCCTCTCGGGGCAGACGGTGGAGGCGTTCTGGTATTCCGTGCGCCATGCGCGCCCGCTGGCGGTGGGCATCAACTGTGCGCTGGGTGCCGACCTGATGCTGCCGTTCGCGCGCGAGCTGTCCGCCATCGCCGACTGCGCCCTGAGTTTTTACCCGAATGCGGGTCTGCCCGACCCCCTGAGCCCCGCCGGCTACGAGCACACGGCGGCGCACATGGCGTCCATCCTGCGCGGCTATGCGGAGGAGGGGCTGCTGAACTGGGTGGGGGGCTGCTGCGGCACGACGCCCGAGTACATCGCCGCCATTCGCGAGGCGGTGGCGCCCTTTGCGCCGCGCCGCATCCCCGTGCAGGCGCCGGACGGCAAGCTGCGCCTGGCGGGGCTGGAGCCGCTGATCCACGATCGCCGCGAGGGGCTGCTCTTCATCGGCGAGCGCTGCAACGTGGCGGGCTCCCCGAAGTTTGCCAAGCTCATTCGCGAGGAGAAGTATGAGGAGGCGCTGGAGATTGCCCGCGCCCAGGTGCAGAAGGGGGCGCGCGTGCTGGATATCTGCTTCGACGACGGCATGATTGACGGTCCGGCGGCCATGCGGCGTTTCCTGAACCTCATTGCGGCGGAGCCGGACATCGCGCGCGTGCCCGTGATGCTGGATTCCTCCAAGTGGGAGATTATCGAGGCGGGCTTGCAGTGCCTGCAGGGCAAGGGGATCGTCAACTCCATCTCCCTGAAGAACGGCGAGGAGGAGTTCCTGCGCGAGGCGCGGCTCATCCGCCGCTACGGCGCGGCGGTGGTGGTCATGGGCTTCGACGAGAGCGGGCAGGCACATGCCAAGGACGACCGCATCGCCATCGCGCACCGGGCGCACCGCCTGCTGACGGAGCAGGTGGGCTTCCCCGAGGAGGACATTATTTTCGATCCCAACGTGCTGACGGTGGGCACGGGCTTTGCGGAGCACGCTAACCACGCGCTGCACTTCTTCCAAGCGGCGGCGGAGATTCACCGCTGCCACCCGCTCTGCCACATCAGCGGCGGCATTTCCAACGTCTCTTTCTCCTTCCGCGGCGTGAATCCCGTGCGCGAGGCGATGCACAGCGCCTTCCTGCATCATGCGGGGGCGGCGGGGCTGGATGTCTGCATTGTCAACGCCGCCCTGATGGTGGACTACGAGGGCATCCCCGCCCACCGCCGCAAACTGGTGGAGGATGTGCTGCTCAACCGCTGTGCCGATGCGACGGAATGCCTGATAGCTTATGCGCAGGAGCTGAGCGAGGCGAAGGCGGCGCTCAAGGCGGCGGGGGCGGGCGCGCCCAAGGCTGCGGCGCCCAAGCCGGCGGGCGATGCGTGGCGCAGCGGCTCGGTGCAGGAGCGCTTGGCGTACGCTCTGGTGCAGGGCATCAGCAGCTTTGTGGAGGCGGACACGCGCGAGGCGCTCGAGCAGTGCGGCTCGCCGCTGGCGGTCATCGAGGGTCCGCTGATGGAGGGCATGAAGCAGGTGGGCGAGCTCTTCGGCAGCGGCAAGATGTTCCTGCCGCAGGTGGTGAAGAGCGCGCGCGTGATGAAGCAGAGCGTGGCGGTGCTCACGCCGCTGATGGAGCAGAGCCGGGGCGATGCCGCCTCCGCCGCCGGCACGGTGGTGCTCGCCACG
>JBJEVL010000152.1:0-10856 GCA_051884335.1 Akkermansia sp.
CGTTTCGGATTCGCGGCATCAACACCGACAATGGCAGCGAGTTCATCAACCATCACTTACAACGCTTTCTGCGAGAAAAATACAAGACATGCAAGGTGACACGCTCGCGCCCCAATCGCAAAAACGATAATGCGCGCGTGGAGGAACGTAACCTGCATGTCGTGCGCGAATGTGTGGGCTATGAGCGGCTGGATGAGGCGGGGTATGTGAAGCTACTCAATCGCATTTATCGAGCGCACAACCTATTGGTCAATCATTTCCAAACTTGGCAGAGAGTGAGCGGTAAGCAAAGGCGTGGAAATAAAGTAATACGAAGCATGGATAAGCCCCGAACTCCGTATGAACGGGTGATGGAGCACCTGAAGGAAGGAGGACGCAAGGAGCGGCTGCGAGCTTATCATGACGGTCTGAACCCATGGGAACTGAGAGCAGAAATGCAGACGGCCATGACGGCGCTGGTGCGGCGCATTGAATCCGTTGCCCTAGGTCATCGGGGCGGCCGCCCCGATGACCTAGGGCAGGCTTGCCAGGCGGGCTGAAAGGGGGTATCTTTTCGGTGCGTTTATTTTTGAGGCAACACCCCCTTTCGGTGCGCTTTTATTTTGAGGCAAAACGGTCCGGAGGCGGGGAAAGGGGCTTACTGCGCCGTGCGGCGGTAGCGGTCGCCTTGCGCGGCAAGTAGGGCTTTGGCTTCGCCCAGCAGGAAGAAGGAGCCGCAGATGAGGGTGCCGTCCGGGAGTTCCTCCAGCGCCTCGGCCAGGGTGTCCGGCGTGCTGATGGGGGCGCTGCTGAGGCGGGCAACTTTGGCAGCCAGCTCGCGGGCGGGGAGAATGCGCGGGCTCTGCACGGGCGGCAGCACCCACGCCTCGACAATGGGCGCCAGCAGCGCGATGACCTCATCGAGCGCCTTGTCGGCGGCGCCGGCGTAGAGGCAGCGGGCGCGGCGGGCGCCGAAGCGGGCGCGCCAGGCGGCGACGAGGGTGCGGATGGCGGGCGGGTTGTGCGCGCCGTCCATGATGACGCCGGGGGCGATTTCCTCGAAGCGACCGGGCCAGCGGGTGTCGCGCAGTCCGCGCGCTTCCTCCTCGGGGCTGCACAGGAAGTGCGGCAGGGCATGCAGGGCGGCCAGCGCCAGCGCGGCGTTGCGACGCTGGTGCGCTCCGGCGAGCCCGAGGGGCAGGCTGCATTCTTCGCGGATGATGCGGCAATCGGTGTCCATGCGCTCGGCGGCGTCGTGCAGGGCGCGCATGGCAGCGGGCTCCTGCGGCGCGGTGAGGGCGGGGCGGTGCCAGGCGATGATGGCGGCTTTCTCCCGCGCGATGTCCTCGAGGGTGCTGCCGAGGTATTGGGTGTGGTCCATGCCGATGGGGCAGAGGACGGCGACATCTTTGGGGACGGCGTTGGTGGCGTCGAGCCGCCCGCCCATGCCGGTTTCGAGGATGATGATGTCGACCTGCTGCTCGGCAAAGTAGAGCATCGCGATGGCGAGGACGAGCTCGAAGAAGGTGGGCGTGGTTTCCCCCTCGGCCGCCAGCTGCCGCACTCGGTCGATGAGGCGCGCGGCGTCGGCGTCGGGGATGTTCTCGCCGTTGACGCGGATGCGCTCGTTGAAGGCGACGAGGTGGGGGGAAGTGAAGAGCCCGGTGCGGTAGCCGGCGGCGCGTGCAACGGATTCGGCGAAGGCGCAGGTGGAGCCTTTGCCGTTGGTGCCGGCGATGTGGATGACTCGCGCGCGGGGATAGAGGACGCCTGCCCGGCGCAGGAGCTGCGTGATGCCCTCCAGCCCGAGCTTGATGCCGAACATTTGGGTGCTGTAGAGCCAGTCGAGGGCGGTGGCAAGGTCGGGGAGCATAGCGCGGGCGAGTATAGCACGCAGGGGGCGGCTTGAAAAGCGTTTTTGCCGGGGCGAGGGGGTGTGCCTGTTGCTGCCCCTGCCCGTCCCTACCCGTAGCAGCCTGCGCCGCGGTGAGGGCGCGTTTCCTGCGGGGGTGCCCGCGCATTGAGCTTGACTTTTTCGCTTACGCGCGTATAGTTAGCCGCGCGGCGCGCCCGCCCGTGTTTCGGCGGCGGGTGTCCCGATGTTTTGATGTTATGAAAGACCAGATTGCAAACGTACAAGCCGAGGCGCTGGCCCGAATCGCAACGGTGGCGGACCTGAAGGCGCTGGAGGATGCCCGTGTGGCGATTCTCGGCAAGAAGGGCTGCCTGACGCAGGTGCAGCAGGGAATGCGCAATGTGCCCAAGGAGGAGAAGCCCGCCGTGGGCGCGCTGCTGAATGAGGCACGCGCCGCGATTTCCGCCGCGCTGGAGGCGCGCCGCGAGGCGCTGCAGGCGGAGCTGGATGCCGCTGCGGTGGCGGGCTCGGATTTTTCGATGCCGGGGGCGGCGCTGCCGCAGGGCGGTCTGCACCCCATCAGCATTGTGCGCGATGAGGCGGTGCGCATCCTGCGCCGCATGGGCTTCACGCTCTCGGACGGTCCGGAAATTGAGGACGAGTGGCACTGCTTCGATGCGCTCAACACGCCGGAGGATCACCCCGCGCGCAACGAAAAGGACACCTTCTACTTTGACAGCGGCAAGCTGCTGCGCACGCAGACGAGCACGGTGCAGGCGCGCACGATGGAGAAGCAGGCGCCGCCCGTGCGCATCATCTGCCCCGGCTCAGCCTTCCGCCGCGATGCGATTGATGCGACCCACCTCTCCGCCTTCAACCAGATCGAAGGGCTGTATGTGGATCGCTGCGTGAGCGTGGGCGACCTGAAGGGGACGCTGGAGTATTTCCTCAAGGCGCTGTTCGGCAGCGAGACGGCGGTGCGCTTCCGCCCGCATTTCTTCCCCTTCACGGAGCCGAGCTTCGAGATCGACGTGCTGCTGCAGGCGGCGGGTCAGGCGCCGCGCTGGATCGAGATTGCGGGCTGCGGCATGGTGAACCCGGCGGTGTTCGAGAATATCGACCGCAGCACGGGCAAGCAGCTCTACAGCGGCTGCACGGGCTTCGCGTTCGGCATCGGTCTGGAGCGCCTGGCGATGATTCGCTGGGGCATCCGCGACATTCGTCTGCTCATCGAAAACGATGTGCGCTTCCTCGCTCAGTTCCAATAACGACAACCTTTTTTCACGATGAACATTTCTCTGAATTGGCTTTCGGCCTACATTGACCTTTCGGGGCTCGGCACGCAGGAGATGGCCGACATGCTGACTTTTGCAGGCATCGAGGTCGAGGGCATCCGCGAGCGCGGGGTGACGACCGACCGCGTGGTGGTGGCGCAGGTGGTGCAGAAGACGCCCGTGGAGGGCTCCGACCACCTCAACTGCTGTCAGGTGGATGCGGGCGAGGGTGAGCTGCGCCAGATTGTGTGCGGCGCGCAGAATTACCAAGTGGGCGACAAGGTGCCCTGCGCCCTGCCCGGCGCCGTGCTTCCCGGCGGCTGGGAAATCAAGGAGGGCAAGATGCTGGGTGTTCCCTCGCGCGGCATGCTCTGCTCGGCGAGCGAGCTGGGGCTGCCCGACAAGGAGCACGGGCTGTGGATTCTGCCGCAGGACTACGCCATCGGCACGCCCGTGCGCGATTTTGTGCCGACGGACACGCTGTTCGAGCTGGAAATCACGCCCAACCGCCCCGACCTGCTCAGCCACTGGGGCATGGCGCGCGAGTTGGCGGGCATCACAGGGCGCGCGCTGAAGGAGGATCCCGCGGTGGCCCCCGCAGCGGCGGCGCAGACGGCTCCGGCGGGCGATTTCATCACGCTCTCGGCGCCGGAGGTCTGCCCGCTGTACACCGCCACCCGCATCCGCGGCGTGCGCATTGCGCCCAGCCCGGAGTGGTTGCAGGAGCGCTTGGTGGCCATCGGGCTGCGCCCCATCAACAACGTGGTGGACATCACCAACTATGTGCTCTTTGAGCTCGGACACCCGCTGCACGCCTTCGATGCCGCCAAGCTCACGGGCGGGCTCAACATCCGCCGCGCGGCGGAGGGCGAGTCTTTCACCAGCCTCATGGGCGACTGCTACAGCCTGACCCCCGCCGACACGGTCATTTCCGACGCGAGCGGCGCGGCGCTGGCGCTGGGCGGTGTGATGGGCGGTCTGGACAGCGGGGTGACGGAGCAGACAACGGACATCGTGCTGGAGTCGGCGTGGTTCCGCCGCAGCGACATCCGCTTCACAAGCCGCCGCCTGGGGCTTTCGTCCGATTCGTCCTACCGCTTCGAGCGCGGCTGCTCGCCGTGGAATGTGCTGCGCGCCGCCGCGCGCGCCGTGCAGCTGATTCTGGACTGCGCGGGCGGCACGGCCGAGCCCGTGCTGGTGGCGGGGCAGGCTCCCTGCCTGGTGCCGGAGGAGAACGCCCCCCGCGCCACCGTGCTGGAGCAGGGCAGCGCCGCGAAGATTTACTACGCCCTCGACCAAGTGCAGCTGGACTGGAAGGAGCTGGATGTGATGAGCGACGCCGCCATCCCGCACATGGAAGCGGCGCGCATTCTCAAGAACCTCGGTCTGCGCGAGGTCGACGGTCGGGGCACTTGGGATTGCCCGCCCTGGCGCTTGGATCTCAAGCGCAGCTGCGACCTGCTGGAGGAGGTGGTGCGCGTGTACGGCATCGACAACATCCCCGCGACCAACACGGCCATCTTTGTGCCGGAGACGCCGCAGGATCGCGCCCACGACTACCGCATGGTGCTCTGCCGCAAGCTGGCGGGCGCGGGCTTTTGGGAGGTGCAGAGCTTCAAGCTCATCGCCGCCGAGAGCATCGACCCGACCATTGCCGATGTGAGCAACGCCCTGCCCATCCGCCCGCTGGCGGAGGGGGACATCATCCGCGTTTCCCTGCCCATCAGCGAGGACCACAGCACCCTGCGCCCCTCGCTCGCGCCGGGGCTCATCGCCGTGGCAGCGCGCAACATCAACCAAGGGCTCGACAGCCTGCGGCTCTTTGAATGCGGTCGCGTGTTCCGCAACACGGGCGGCGGCAAGGGCAAGGACATTGAGAACGAGGTGCTGGGCATCTTCATGGCGGGCAAGCTGACTCCCGCCTCCTGGGCCGACACCAAGCCCGCCGAGGTGCATTTCGAGCACTTGCGCGCGGTGCTCGACCTGCTGGTGCCCAAGGCCAAGCTCGCGCTGGTGCCGAGCCGCCAAGCCCGCCCGAACGCGGCGCTGGGCGCGGATATCCAGCTCAACGGCCAAGCCTGCGGCTTCTTCGCCCGCCTGAGCCTCGCCAAGTGCCGCGCGCTGGGGCTGCCGACGGAGTGCTACTACGCCGAGCTCGACCTGCGCAAGCTGCAAACCATCGCCACGGCGCCCTTCAAGGCAGCGGATCTGCCTCAGTTCCCGGGCTCGACCCGCGATTCGTCGCTGGAGCTGCCCGCCGCCCTGACGCATGCGGAGGTGCTCAAGGCTGTGGAGAGCGCCAAGCAGAAGCTGCTGATCGAGGTGCGGCTCAAGGATGTGTTCTGCGACCCGAGCGGCGCCAAGCTGCCCGCCGACCGCAAGGCCATGACCTACACCTTCTTCTACCGCGATGCGAAGAAAACCCTCAAGGCTCCGGAGGTGGATGCCGCGCACCAACAGGTGCTCGATACCCTCGCCGCCAAGCTCCGGGGGCTGAGCTTCCGCTGATCGCGCGCACCTTCCCCGCCATGCCGACCGCGCTCCCCGCTCCGGGAGCGCGGTCTTGCTGTGCCTGCGGCGCGAGTCGATCGCCTCACGGGCTAGCGGCGCGGCTCGGGAGACACACGCCGCTCCCCGCGCGACCTGCGGCACCTCTCGGGGCACACCCGACGCTCCCTGCGCAACCGGCGGCGCCTCTCGGGGCACGCCCGCCGCTTCCCGCGCAGTCTGCGGCGCGGCTCAGAGACAGAAAAAACACCGTTCCCTGTGCGGAGAACGGTGTTTTTCTGTGCCGCAGCTGCGGCGTTGGCTCAATGCCCGCTGAGGGTGGTGATGTAGTAGCCGGCGATGACGGCGGTGCCGATGACACCGGCCACGTTCGGCCCCATGGCGTGCATGAGCAGGAAGTTGGAGCGGTCGGCCTGCTGCCCCACGGTGTGCGACACGCGCGCGGCCATGGGCACGGCGGAGACGCCCGCCGAGCCGATGAGCGGGTTGATGGGGTTCTTGCGCCAGCCGGGCACAAGGTTCATCAGCTGGGCGCAAATCAGCCCGCAGATGGTGGCCATGGCGAAGGCGACAATGCCCAGACCGATAATCATGAGCGTTTCCTTCTGGATGAAGCGGTCGCCCTGCATGGTGAGACCCACGGAGACGCCCAGCAGGATGGTGGTGATGTTCATGAGCTCGTTCTGCGCGCAGCTCACGAGACGCTCCGTCACCTTGCACTCGCGGATGAAGTTGCCGAACATGAGCATGCCGAGCAGCGGCGCCGCATCCGGGCAGAGCAGGATGGTGACGATGGTGACGGCAAAGCAGAAGAACAGCTTTTCACCCTTGGAGACCTGACGCAGGCTCTTCATCTTGATCTTGCGCTGCTTCTCGGTGGTGAAGAGCTTCATGAAGGGCGGCTGAATAAGCGGCACCAGCGCCATGTAGGAATAGGCTGCCACGGCGATGGCGCCCAGCAGCTCGGGAGCGAGCTTACTGGCCAGGAAGATGGAGGTGGGACCGTCCGCACCGCCGATGATGCCGATGGCCGAGGCCTGCCCCTTGGTGAAGCCCAGAGCCATGGCCGCCAGGAAGGTGAAGGCCACGCCGCCCTGTGCCGCCGCACCGAGCAGCAGCGCCTTGGGCGAAGCCAGCAGGGGGCCGAAGTCCGTCAGCGCGCCCACGCCCATGAAGATGAGGGCGGGGAAGATTTCCATCTTGATGCCGAGGCCGAGCACATCGAAGAGGCCGCCCTCGGGTTTGATGATCATGACTTTCTGCGGCTTCTGTCCCGTGACGGACACCTTGCCCTTCTGCCCGGGGATTTCGGAGACGACCATGGGTTCCTCCATGGCGGCTTCGTACTTGGCCTGCTCTTCGGGGCTCAGGGCGCTGACGTCCTGCCGACTGACGCCGGGTTCGGTGTAGGGCGCCACGGTGACGGAGATGAAGCCGACATCGTTCATGGTGCTCTTCTCCACCCTGCCCTGCTCGCTGACGGAAACGACCTCGCGCTGCGCTTGGGTGATGATCATGCCGTTGTCGGGGATGTTGGCGATAAGCGCGCCGAAGGCGATGGGCACCATCAGCAGCGGCTCAAATTGCTTGACCACCCCGAAGTACAGCAAGACCAGCACGACAGCCCACATGACATACATCTGCCAAGTCATTTGGAAGATGCCCATGCCGGAAATGAACTGTTGAAAGGATTGCAGTAATTCCATAAGTTTCGGTCTTGTTCGTAACTCGTTTCTGCGCGGGAGAGGACGGCGGTGCGCTCACCGACCGCCCCCCTGCACAGCCTGCGCGGGGCTCGGATCAGCCGAGGTAGCCGAGCGCCTGCCCTTCCGCGACGGTGTCGCCGGGCTTGACGGCGAAGGAGGTGAGGGTGCCGGCGGCGGGGGCGTAGATGACGGTGTTCATCTTCATGGCCTCCAGCGTCATGACCTGATCGCCCTCTTTCACGGCAGTGCCGGGCTGCACGTCGAGGGAGACGACCTTGCCCGCCAGCGGGCTGGGGATGGGCTTGCCGGCACCGGCGGGCGCAGCGGCGGGAGCCGGAGCGGGCGCAGCGGCCACGGGGGCGGGCGCAGGAGCAGCCACCGGGGCGGGAGCCACGGGCGCGGGAGCCGCCACGGGAGCGGGGGCGGGAGCGGCGGTGCTGCCACCCAGGGTTTCTACGGTAACATCAAAGGTCTGACCGGCAACGGTAATGCGGAGCTGTTTCATGGTTTTCTTGGGGGGATGTTTGTTTTTTCGGAAGGTTATGGTGTGCCCGGGGGCTTCAGCCGCGGGCGGGGAGGTGGGAGTTCATGATGGAGCTGCGGCCGCTTTGGGCGTAGCTGGCATCGACGGGGCGGATGTCGAGGATGCGGGCCTCATGCCCGACCGTGACCTTGACGGCGGCGGCAATGGCGGCCACGACCTGCGGGGTGATGCTGCTGCGGGCGGCATCGTAAATCCCGGCGGCGATGGCGGCGACCTGCTGGGGCGACAGCTCGGGAGCCGGCGCGGGCGCAGGAGCCGGAGCGGGCGCGGGGGGCAGTGCGGCCTGTGCCTCGGCGGCGCGGGCTTGGCGCTTGGCTTCGAGCCGCTGCGCCACGCTGCCCGAAACGGTCAGCAGGACGCTCAGGAAGCAGAGGCAGCAGAACACGACACACATGCCCGTGAACTGGTAGGTCACGGCATCGAGGTCGAGCGCGGCGAGGATGGGGGTGATACTCATGTTGCGGAATCGGGGGTTACAGGGGCATGTTGCCGTGCTTCTTGGCGGGACGCGTCTCGCGCTTGCCCAGCAGGGTGCGCAGGGTGAGCGCCACCTTGGCGCGGGTCTCCTTGGGGTTGATGACTTCGGTCACCTGGTCGGAGGCAGCGGCAGCGTAGGGGTTGTAGAAGGTCTTGACGTACTCGTCCTGCAACTCCTGACGGCGCGCCTCGCGGGCGGCGGCGTCCTCGATGCCCTTGAGCTCGCGGCCGTAGAGAATGGGCACGGCGCCCGCCGCACCCATGACGGCGATCTCGGCGCAGGGCCAGGCGTAGACGGCATCGGCCCCCAAACTCTTGCTGCACATGGCGATGTAGGCGCCGCCGTAGGCCTTGCGCAGCACGACGGTGACCTTGGGCACGGTGGCGGAGGAGTAGGCGAAAATCATCTTGGCGCCGTGGCGGATGATGCCGCCGCGCTCCTGCTGCTTGCCCGGCAGGAAGCCCGGCACATCCACGAGGTTGACCAGCGGGATGTTGAAGGAGTCGCAGCAGCGGATGAAGCGCGCCGCCTTGTCGGAGGCGTCGATGTCAAGGCAGCCGGCCTTGACGGCGGGCTGGTTGGCGATGATGCCGACCACCACGCCGCAGATGCGGGCAAAGCCCACGATGACATTGCCGGCGAAGTTGGCGTGCACCTCGAGGAAGGAGTCCTCATCCACCAGGCGGGCGATGACCTTCTGCATGTCCAGCGGGGTGCTGTTGCTCTCGGGGATGATGTCGTTCATGCCCGGGTCGTCCGCGACATCGAGCGGGGTGTCGAGCAGGTGGGGCGGCTCCTCCGTGTTGTTGGAGGGCAGGTAGGTGAGCAGGGTCTTGGCAATGTTGATGGCATCCTCATCGCTCTGCGCGATGAAGTGGGCATTGCCGGAGACGGAGGCGTGGACATCGGCGGCGCCGATTTCGTCCATCGTGCACTGCTCGTAGGTGACTTGCTCGATGACTTTGGGGCCGGTGATGTACATGCCGGCAGCCCCGCCGCGGCGGATGATGATGAAGTCGGTGAGCGCGGGCGAGTAGGCCGCACCGCCGGCGCAGGGGCCGAGGATGAGCGAAATCTGCGGCACGACGCCGCTGGCGGCCACGTTGTTGTAGAAGACATCGCCGAAGCCGGTGAGGGCTTCCACGCCCTCCTGCAGGCGGGCGCCGCCACTGTCGTTCATCTGGATGACGGGCAGCCCCGCCTTGAGGGCGTAGCGCTGGGCGTCGCAGATCTTCTGGGCGTGCATGTAGCCCAGCGAACCGCCCTGCGCCATGAAGTCGGCCGAGACGGCGGCGACGGGACGGCCGTTGACCAGCCCGAAGCCCGAGACGATGCCCTCGCCGGGGATGTACTTGTCCTGCATGCCGAAGTTGCTGCAGTGGTGGCGGGTGTGCATGCCGATTTCGGTGAAGGAGCCCGCATCGAACAGGCAATCCATGCGCTCACGCGCGGTCCAATCGCCCTTCTCGTGGCGCTTGTCAATCTTGTCCTGCCCGCCGGAGAGGATGACCTTCCGACGGCGCTCTTCTAACTCTTCCAGCAGTTTGGGGTCGATAGCCATGGTAAAAAAGAGACTTCTACGCTGGCGGAGTATAGCACGGGAACGCCCCCGTGGGAAGCAAATTCCGCGAGCAGACTCGAATTTCGGGCGGCATCACCGGGATGTGCTCCCGCCGGGCGAATGTCGCCCCGCCGAAATCGCCGCCGGGCGCGCGACGGCAGCTGCCCGCAACAGCGGCTATTCGGTGGGGCGCAGGAGGGTGCAGAGGGAGCGGAGGTTGAGGAGGCTCAGCAGGGTACTGCCGAAGAGCAGGAGCAGGAACGCCGCCGCGCGGGAGGGCAGCTGCGGCAGCAGGCTGAGGGCGAGCAGCAGCAGCGCTTCCGCAATCTCCTTGAGGCAGAGGGAGCGGCGCGGGTCGCGCATGCGGCGCAGTCCGACCAGCTGCACGGCAATCAGCACCGGAATGCCGCACATATGGCTCAGGCGCACGAAGGCGATACCCTTGTCCGCCAGCGCAGGGGTGTCCATGCCCGCCACGTGCAGAAGCAGAATGCCGCCCGCGAGGAGAGCCCAAATCAGGTAGACCAAGCAACGAAACAGGCAGTTGGCGATGAGCGTGTAGCGCAGAATCTTCCGCTCCGTGTCGTGCGTCATGGCTCGTCGGGGTGCACGGTGATGCGCGGGGTGAGGATGCAGCGGCGGTAGTGCCCGGGCTCGACGTGGGTGCGCGGCCAGACGATGCAGTCATCCAAAATGGTTCCGGCGGGGATGTGGGCATCCTGCCCCACGACGCTGTCCTCGCTGATGTCGGCGGCGGGGTGGATGCGGGCGGTGGGGTGAATGCGCTCGCGGGCGGCGAGGTTCAGCACGGTGTCGAGGTAGTCGGCCGGGGTGCCGATTTCGTGCCACGCAGCCCAGTCGCAGACGCACCCGCCGACCTTGCCCTCGCGGATGAGGCGCAGCCAGATGGAGACGATGCTGAAGCAGTCCTCCGCCGGGAAGAGCTCGCAG
>JBJEVL010000153.1:0-2478 GCA_051884335.1 Akkermansia sp.
GTCTCGATGAGGATGGCGGTCTGGATGGTCATGTGCAGCGAGCCCGTGATGCGCACGCCCGCCAGCGGCTGCGCCGCGCCGTATTTTTCGCGACAGGCCATCAGCCCGGGCATCTCATATTCCGAAATGGTGATTTCCTTGCGCCCCCAGTCCGCGAGGCTCATATCCGCAACCTGATATTCGTGGCTCGTCATGCGCCCAGTGTAGCGTCAAAGCCCGGCGCCGTCAAGCTTTCGGCTTGCGGTGTGCGGCGGGGCGGTGTATACTGCGGGGCAGTTCAACCCGCTTTTCGCTATGGATTTCAATGTCGATGTGCTCGCTCAAAAAGGGCTCTCCCTGCACCCTGCTCCCGCCCCCGTCGGTTCCTATGTCCAGTGCCTGCGCACGGGCAATTACCTGCACCTGTCGGGCGGGATTTCCGTCAACGGCAGCGAGGCTTACTACGGCAAGCTGGGGCGTGACCTGAGCGTGGAGGAGGGGCAGAAGGCCGCCGCCGCTGCCATCCTGAACCGCCTGGCGGTCATTCAGGCCGAGCTGGGCAGCTTCAAACCCCTGACCAAGATTGTGGCGGTCAACGGCTTTGTGAACTGCACCCCCGATTTCACCGACCAGGCCAAGGTGCTCAACGGAGCGAGCGACCTGTTGGTGGAGCTGCTGGGGCCCGGCGCGGCGCACACGCGCTCGGCGGTGGGGGTGCCGAGCCTGCCCTTGGGTGTGGCGGTGGAAATCAATCTGATTGCGGAGTTTGACCCCGCGCTCTGCTGATGGCTGCGATTGTGCTCGGCATCACGGGTTCCATCGCCGCCTACAAGGCGGCGGGGGTGGCGTCGCGTTTGGTGAAGCTGGGGCATGAGGTGCACTGCGTGTGCACGCCCGCCGCGCTGCATTTCGTGACGCCGCTCACCCTCATGACGCTGTCGCGGCAGCCCGTGGTGAGCAGCTTTGAGGACGAGACGGGCAGCTGGGTGCCGGTGCACATTGAGCTGGCGTCGCGCGCCGATGTGCTGGCGATCGTGCCCGCCACGGCCAACACCATCGCCTGCATGGCGCAGGGGCTGGCGCCCAACGCGCTCACCTCGCTCTACCTGGCCACGCGTGCCCCTGTGCTGATTTTTCCCGCCATGAACGGGCAGATGTGGGAGCACCCCGCCACCCAAGCCAATGTCCGCACGCTGGAGGCGCGCGGGCACCGCATCATCGGCCCCGAGGAGGAGGGGCTGCTGGCCTGCGGCGCGCAGGGCAAGGGGCGGCTGGTGGATGAGGATACGATTGTCGCCGCCATTCTGGCCGCGCTGCCGCAGGGCTGAGCGGCGCGGGGGGCATTCCGAAGGGGGACGCAGGGCATTTCGGTGCGGCTTCGCGCGGGCGCGCGGCGAGGGCGCTGCCGTCCGTGGGGGCGTTGCGGGCACGCTCAAAGGTCGCGCAGAGCGCTGAGCAGGTCATCGCTCAGCGGGGGCTGGCCTGCGGCGGCGGCGCATTCGTCGAGCTGGCTCAGGTTGCGCGCGCCGATGAGCACGGAGCAGATGCCCGGCTGCGCCAGCAGCCAGCGTAGCGCCAGCTGGGTGAGCGGGAGCCCGGCTTCGCGCGCGACGGCGGCCATGGCGGCCACGCGGGCGCTTTCCGCGCAGGCGCGTTCGGGGGTCAGGAAGGGCGAGTCGCTGCGCTGTGCGCGCGAGTCCGGCGGCGGTGCCGCCGCCAGATATTTGCCGCTGAGTACGCCCTGCGCCAGCGGCGAAAAGGCGATGGCGCCCACGCCTTGCTGCGCCGTGGCGGGCAGCATGCCGCCCCCGGCGCTGCGGTCGAGCAGGTTGTAGCGGAATTGGTGGACGAGGCAGGGCACGCGCGCCTCGGCCAGCAGGGCGCAGGCGCGGCGGAAGCGCTCGGGCGGGTACTTGGAGAGCCCGATGTAGAGCGCCTTGCCGCTGCGCACGATGTCGATGAGCGCCTGCACCGTCTCCTCCAGCGGTGTGTCGGGGTCGGGGCGGTGCGAGTAAAAGACATCCACATAGTCCAACCGCAGGCGGCGCAGGCTGGCATCGAGCCCGGCGATGAGGTGCTTGCGCGAGCCGCCGTCGCCGTAGGGACCCGGCCACATGAGGTGCCCCGCCTTGGTGGCGATGAAGAGCTCATCGCGCCGCGCGGCAAACTCGCGTTGCAGCAGCTCGCCCAGGCAGCGCTCCGCCGCTCCCGGGGGCGGTCCGTAGTTGTCCGCGACATCGAGGTGGCAGATGCCCAGCTCCAGCGCGCGGGCGATGAGGTCGCGGCAGCGCTCGCGCGCGTCCGCCGCGCCGAAATTGTGCCAAAGACCCAGCGAAACCTCGGGCAGCAGCACGCCGCTGCGCCCGCAGCGGCGGTAGGGCATGGTGTTCATGGGGGCATCCTAGCAGCCGCGCACAGCCCTGTCAAGGAGTCTGCGCTACTGCGCCAGGGCAAACGCATTGGGGAATATGACGCGTTATAATGTCATAAAATCAACAA
>JBJEVL010000154.1:0-2470 GCA_051884335.1 Akkermansia sp.
GAAGAAGGCGTAGTTCTGCACGCCCGCCGTCAGGGTGAAGGTGCGCCACCCCGTCCCCACGCGCAGCCGCAGCGCCCGGGCCACCAGCGCCGCGACCGCCACGCCCGCCAGCAGCTCCAGAAAGCCGCAGCCGATGGCTTGCAGGGAAAAGCCGATGCTGCTGATGGCGGGGTTGGCCTCCGTCACCATGTACTTCATGATGCTGTGGAACACGAGGCAGGGGTAGCCCACGTCCATGGCCAGCTGCATGATGACTTCATCGTGCTGCGGTTGAATGGAGCCTTTTCGGCGCAGCCAAAAGCCGATACCGAAGAAGATGAATACCGGGATGACGGAGAGAAAGGCGTGGAGGATGAGGTGGAGCATGGCAGCAGCGGGGCAGCCCCGCGCGGGGGCTGCGGGTGTGTGTGTTTATTCGCCCAGCACGCCGGCGAGGCATTGCGCGATGCCGACGAAGGCGGCCGCCACGCGGTTGTGCCCTTCGTCCTCCAGCGCGACGGGGCGCCCGGCGTCGCCGCCCTCGCGGGTGCCGATGTCCAGCGGCACCTTGCCCAGCAGCGGCACGCCGAGCGCGGCGGCTTCCTTCTCGCCGCCGCCCTCGCCGAAGATGTGGTACACGAGCCCGTCGCTCGGGCAGACGAAGTAGCTCATGTTCTCGATGATGCCGAGGATGGGGGTGTTGACGCGGCGGAAGAGGCCGATGGCCTTGCGCGCGTCGATGAGGGCGACCTCCTGCGGCGTGGTGACGATGACGGCGCCCGCCAGATCCACCGTCTGCACGATGGTGAGCTGGATGTCGCCCGTGCCGGGGGGCATGTCGAGCACGAGGAAGTCCAAGCCGCCCCAGTCCACATCGCGCAGGAACTGCTGCACGTAGCGGGTGGCCAGCGGACCGCGCACCGCCACGGGGGCGGCTTCATCCACCAGCAGCCCCATGGAGAGCAGCTTGACGCCGTGCGCTTCCACGGGCAGGAATTGCTCCTTGTCGCTGCAGCCGGGGCGCTCCTTGGTGCCGAACATCAGGCTCATGCTCGGGCCGTAGATGTCCAGATCGAGCAGGCCGACGCGGTAGCCCAGCTTGGCGAGCCCCACGGCGAGGTTGGCGGAGACGGTGCTCTTGCCCACGCCGCCCTTGCCGGAGGCGACGGCGATGACGTGCTTGACGCCGGGGACGCTCGATTTCCAGTCCGCGGGGTCGTCGTTGACGCCCGTCGGCTTCTTCTTCTGCTCGGGGGCGTGGTGCTCAATGTTGACATCCAGCTTCTTCACGCCGGGCAGTTCCTTGACCACACCCATGACATTTTCGTAGATGTAGCGGGGCACATCGGCGTTCTTGCTCTCAACGAGCAGGTCGACGGTGACGGCGCCCTCGGGGCTGACGGCGATGTTCTTGACCAGCCCGAAGGAGACGATGTCGCGGCTGAAACCGGGGTATTTCACCGTGGTGAGCGCGGCGCGGATCAGGGCGGGGGTTAATGCAGGTTCACTCATAAGTCAGAATCAGTGTTTGCGCAGGCGGCAGAGGCAGCGGACGGGGTAGAAGAGCGCGCCGACGCCGCGGACAAGGCCGCTGCAGCACAGGCGGAAGAGCAGGACGGCGGGGTAGATGCTGCGGTGGAAGAGCGCCCAGCGTTCGTAGGCCAGGCAGGCGGCGACGATGGCGACGATGGCGGAGAATTTGCCGATGATGCCGAGGTGGAAGCGGATGCCGGCTTCCTCCAGCCCCAGTTCGCAGCAGAGCACGGCGCCCACGAAGCCGACCAGCAGGAAGGCGGTGTAGTTGAGGATGGGGTGCTGCTCGATGATACCGATGCACCAACCCGCGACGAGCCGCAGGGCGGCGATGCCGATGAACACGCCGATGCAGACGACCACGATGTGCAGCGCCTCGGGGATTTCACTCACGCCGTTGACCATGCCCACGGCGGCGACCACGTTGTCGAGCGAGAGCGAGAGATCCATCAGTTCGATGCTCAGGATGGTCATCAGAAAGCTTTTTCCTCCGCCCGCGCGGGCGTGCCCGCTGCGCCGCTCGGCGGCGGGGTGCAGTTGCAGGTGCTCGGCGGCGAGGTAGATGAGGTAGAGCGCGCCGAACCACTTGATCCACATGTTGTGCATGAGCCAGGCGACGAGCGCCAGCGCGATGCCGCGAAAGACGTAGGCGCCGACCAGCCCCCAGCGCAGGGCGGGCTTCTGCTGATGCTTGGGCAGATGCGCGGCCATGGCGGCGATGCCCAGGGCATTGTCCACGGAGAGCAGCCCCTCGATGAGCACGAGGTTGAAAATCACCATGGCACTCGCGTAGCAGAACGCGGGCAGGTTGTCGATTTGGTCGACGGCCTGGAGCATCTCGGTGAACATGCACCGCATTGTAGCAGAGAAGACGCCCCCCTGCAAGCCCTGCGTTTGCGCGCAGCAGGGCAAACGCATTGGGTGAAGTGCCGTACAGAAAATACGGCTTCAAAAATCT
>JBJEVL010000155.1:0-2467 GCA_051884335.1 Akkermansia sp.
GCCAACGGGCGCGAGTTGTAAGTGCTGCTCATGCTGAAGCCGTAGGCCCCGGCGCTCATCTCCGCCAGCACCTCGCCCGGCTTGACATCGGCAATGCGGCGGTTCTGCGCCTGAAAATCGCCGCTCTCGCAGATGGGACCCACGATGTCGGCGGTGATGGTGTCGCCGCTGTGCTCGGTGACGGGCCAAATCTCGTGGTAGCCCTCGTAGAGAGCGGGGCGGATGATGTCGTTCATGCCGGCATCAATCATCTTGAAGGTCTTGGCCTCACCCTTCTTCTCGTAGAGGCAGGTGGTGAGCATGGCGCAGGCGTTGCCGACCATGCGGCGCCCGGGCTCCACGATGATCGTCAGCCCCAGCGGCTGCAGCAGGGGGATGATGGCCTCGGCGTAGCTGCGGATGGTGATCTGCTCGGGATGCGCCGCCCACCACTCGGGTTTGCCGGAGTCCAGACAGCCGTCGTAAACGATGCCGATGCCGCCGCCGATGCTCCAGAACTCGATGTTGTAGAGCTTTTGGAACTTTTCGACAATGGGTTTGACCTTCTCAATGGCCATGACGAAGGGCTGCACTTCGGTGAGCTGGGAGCCGATGTGCATTTGCAGGCCGCGGATGTGCAGGTGGGGCATCTCGGCGGCGATGGTGGCGTAGACCTGCTCGATGCGGCTGATGTCCACGCCGAACTTGTTTTCATTGGTGCCGGTGGTGATGTATTTGTGCGTGTGGGCATCGACATTGGGGTTGACGCGCACGGCGACGGGCGCCTTCACGCCCAGCTCCCCGGCGATGCGGTTGATGGTGCGCAGCTCGTTCTCGCTCTCGCAGTTGAAGCAGTAGATGTGCTGCTCCAGGGCGTAGCGGATTTCCGCCTCGGTTTTGCCGACTCCGGCGTAGGTGCAGAGGGTGGGGTCGCCGCCCGCGTTGATGACGCGCCACAGCTCGCCGCCCGACACGATGTCGAAGCCGACGCCCTGCTGCGCCATGAGGTTGAGAATCGCCTTGTTGGAGCAGGCCTTGACAGCGTAGGCCACATGAGCCTTGAGCGGGGAGAGCGCTTGGCGCAGCTCGCAGAGGTCGTCAACGATGGTCTTTTTGCTGTAGACGAAGGTGGGGGTGCCGACGGCGGCGGCGATGTCGGCCAAATTCACGCTCTCGCAGTGCAGAGAGCCGTTTTGGTAGGCGAATGTGTGCATAGATGGGTTGTTAATGTGGTTTGAGAGGGGTGCGTGAGTCGCTTTGGCTCTTGTCGTCGATGATGAGCGCCACCCACGAGAGGTCGCGCGAGTTCTCCAGCGCCAGCTTGATGAGCACCGTCAGCGGCACGGCCATGAGCATGCCGAAAGGCCCCCAAAGCCAGCCCCAGAAGAGGACGGAGAGCAGCACGACCGAGGTGGCAATGCCGAATTGCTTACCGAGGAAGAGCGGCTCGATGCCGTTGCCGATGATGCCGTTGATGCCCAGATAACCCAGCGTCAGGATGATGGCATCCCCCCAGCTGCCCAGCAGCAGGGTGAGCGCAATGGCGGGGATGGCGGCGACAATGGAGCCGATGGTGGGGATGTAGTTGAGCACCAGCGCCAGCACCCCCCACAGGAAGGCAAAGGGCACCTGCAGGCAGACGCAGAGCAGCCACACGAGCAGCCCCGTGAGGGTGCTGCTGACGGTCTTGATAAACAGATAGCGCTGAATGCCCTGAATGGCGTTGAGAAAATCCTTCTTGCCGCGCTCGCCGGTGGGCAGGCGGCGGAAGTTCTTGAGAAAGAGCGGGGCTTCGCCCAGGAAAAAGGTCATGAGGATGAGCACGAGGGCACAGGTGCTCATGATGGAGACGATTTGCCCCGTGAGCTGCTGCGTGAGGCTGACCACCTGGCGCACATCGAAGAGATCCTGCGGGGAGCGGTAGATGGCACGGAAGTGTTCATCGAGCCCGAACTCGGCCGTCCAACCCATGATGAGGTCGTATTTTTCGCTGATGCGATCAGTCACATCGCCCTGCAGGGTGTCCATCATGTCGCGCGCCAAGTAATTGAGCAGCGCGATGATGCCGAACACCACGCCGAAGTCGAACAGCACCGTGCTCGTGACGGCCAGCCAGTGCGGGCAGCGCAGGTAGCGGCGCAGGATGTCGGTGACGGCATAGCTGACAATGGCCAAAAAGCCGGCCATGAGCACCAGCATGATGACGGAGGCGGCGGCCTTGAGCCCCGCAATGACGATGACGGCGGCGGCGGCCACGAGCAGGAAACGTCCGCCCTCGCCCATGCTGTTGCGCACTCTCCGCTCGTTGTCGGGGTCGCTGGGGGATGATGGCACCATATCGCGCAGTGATTGTACACGGCGAACTCCCCGCATTCAAGAGCAATGCGTGTGCGCAGCGTTAAAAAGTGCCTGCGCGGGAGAGGGTGGGCTCATACGTTTTGCCTCAAAATAAAAGCGCACCGAAAGGGGGTGTTGCCTCAAAAATAAA
>JBJEVL010000156.1:0-10744 GCA_051884335.1 Akkermansia sp.
AAATGTATCAGAACGCGAGTTCATTTGAGGGGAAAAGCCTCAGACGGATCCGCGCAGGCAGCGGATGACCGATGACAGGCAGGGGCAGGCGATGCGGTAGTAGATGTTTTTGCCGCGTTTGTCGGTGAGCACGATGCCGCTGTTGCGCAGAATGGCCAAATGGTTGGAGATGGTCGACAAATCGAGATTCAGGCCGCTGATGCCGTGGAGCTCGCAGACGCATTTCTCCCCATGGAGCAGCTCCTCAACCAAGCGGAGCCGCACGGGACTGCCCAAGGCTTTGAACAGGGCAGCCAACTGCTCGGTATTGCGTGCGGGCGGAAGTTGAGGAGGGTCGGATGGCATCATTGGGAGTAATGATATTGATTATTTTCAAAATGTCAATGTGTTTTATCGAAAAAACGCCACGGAGTTCCTGCTTCTCCGTGGCGTTTTCCGCTCAGTGCTTGAGGATGCGCTCGGCCAGCGCGATGATGTCGCCCTGCGGTTCGGTGAGCAGGGGGATATCGCTCTTCCAAAAGGCATCTTGGATCTGGTCGACGCCGGCATTTTCTTCGTAGCTGAAGGAGACGGCAAGCCCGTTGTTGGACTCCGATCCGCCGGCGGTAACGGTGGACTCGATGGGGGCATCGCCGCTGAGTTCCCGCTGCTTTTCGCGGAAGAAGCTTTGCCAGCGGGGGAGGTAGTAGCTGCTCATCATTTCCGCGAGCTGGCGGTGGGCGTAGTCGTTGAGCCCGGTGTTGCCGTGGGTCCAGGTGGTGAGCAGGAGTTTGAGGTTTTGCTCCATCTGGCGGCGGGCATCGGGATCCTGACCGCCCTTGTCCTTGGCGCCCTCCAGGTAGCTGCCCAGCAGGAAGTGCCGCGAGGTGGCCAGCACGGCGGCGGTGTCGCGGATGAGTTGCAGGTACTGCTCGCTCTCGGCGGCAAAGCGCGCGGCATCGCGGGCTTCGTAGGCTTCCTTGATTTTGGGCAGCAGGACACGGGCGCGGTCGGCCAGCACCTGCCGCACCACATCGGCGAGATCATACACAAAGGTCTCCTGCTGTCCCAGTTGGTGCTTCTTGCCGACATTCAGCAGGTGCCGCGCGGCTTCCTCGACCTTGGCGTAGTCGTAGTACTGCCGACCGTCGGACCAGGTGGAGGCGGTTTTGGCTCCGAGCTTGGGGCGGGCGCAGAGCAGGCTCTCCTGGCAGCCCTCGCGCATGGTGGTGGGGGCGTAGACGCTGTCTGCCAAAATGCTCCAGGCAGCGACGGCTTCCTCATCGCGGATGCCGTAGCGGTTGAGGACGTAGTTGCCGATGAAGTCGTGTCGCCCGATGATGCCGTGGCGTTGGTTCATGCGCTCGGTGAGCAGGGCGTAGTAGATGGGGTTGGTCTCGATGCCCTCGGAAATCATGCCGAGACCGCGGGCAATACCGGCTTCCCGCCCCATGAGGCTGTCGGATTCGGGGGCGTAGTTCTCGAGCACGCCGAAGCCGCCGAAGAGTCCGTGGTTGCCGCCGAAGTTGGCCAGCTCACACCAAATGTGGGGGTAGTCGCGCACATGTTCGCGGGCGATCCATGTGCCGGGGTAATAGGGATCGTGATCGGCGCGGAGATCTTTGTCGAGCAGCAGAACAAGCGTTTTCTCCGGGTCGGTGCCACTCAGGAAGGCCTTCGAGGGATTGTGCGCCCAGGATTGCAGCAGCCAAATGGCTCCCGGGACATTCTGCTGCATGCTGTCTTGCACGGCGCGGGCTGCATCCGCAAGCGCGATGCCGCCGGAGTTGCCGCCCTCGTGGAAGAGGTCGCCCCCGAACACGCTGCCCTTGCTGCCGTAGACTTTTTCCAGCTCCTCGTACCAAACGGATGCATAGTGCGCAAAGACGGGAGCGGTGGGGTTGAGCACATCGGGGCGGCGGAAGCCGGCCACCCAGTTCCCTTGGCGGATGATGTGGCCGCGCGCTTCCTCCGTGTCCAAATCGTGCGGGACGAGCCCGACAAAGGCTTGCAACACGGGAGTCATGCCCAGTTCCTGCATGCGCTGCACGAGGAATCGACCCAGTTCGGCTTCTTTTTGCAGGATGACAGGCGAGACGGGCCCGCCCATCCCCTCGAGGTTGCCCATGTTCCACCAGGCGCTGAAGGCGGGGTTGGGGATGAAGGAGGCGATGTTGTCTTTCGGGTAGCCGATGCGCTCCAAGAAGTTGCTCCAGACGGTTTCCAGCCCGGCGGTGACGAGGATGTGGGTGTAGCCGTTGAGGGCGAAGATGTCGAGCTCGCGCTCCCACTTGTTCTTGTCCCAATGGGTGCCGCTGTAGCTGAGGGTGCAGTAGTTGAGCGCGTAGTTGATGGGCTGCCCCTCCGGGATGGTGATGCGCTGTTCCGGGAGGACAAAGGTGGCAGCGCTCTTGTTGTCGCCGTTCCAGGAGAGGTGTACATGCGCCATGTTCCGCAGGTACCAGCCGTAGGTGCGGATCGCCTCGCGGGTGGTGGCGGCCGTGATGAGGAGTTTTTCTCCTTCGCGGCTCAGCTGACCGAGAGATGCCTCGGGTGAGCAGCGGAAACAGACGCGCCCGGCGTATTCCGGGGTCAGGCGTTGCACGAGAGCCTGAGCGGCGGCAAAGTCGCCTTGGGGAGCGGCGACTGCTGCAGGAGCGATGAGTGCGGGAACGGCGGCGAGGAAGAGAAGTGTTTGTGTGTTCATGGAAAGTGATTGATAGTAAAAAGGCTGCGGAATCAGCAGCCTTGGGATGAATGCGTTTGAGGGGAACTTATTTCCAACTCCGGATGTTGGTGACATTGTCGGCATCCTCATCGGCGTTGGTCTTGCCTTGTCCCAAACCATCAGGCCCTTGGGAGAAGATGTCGAAGTCGGGATTGATGCCGGGGCCGGTCTTGCCCTTCTCATCTTCGACTTCGTAGCCGAGACGATAGCGGTAGGGGTTGCCCCAGGGGTCAATGATGAGGTAGTACTTGCCGCTGATGCGCTTGCCGCCCTCTCCCTTGGCCGAGATTTTGTACTTCATGCAGGGGATGCCCTCCTGCGTTTCCGTATCCTTTTTCTTGACGATGACCAGCGTCGGGCAGTAGGGCATGGCGGTGGCGCCGTCGATGGTGTCGGGTTCGCCGTCGTTGTCGTAGTCGCAGAAGAGCGTCTTGTAGAGCACATGGGAGCTGTACTCATCTCCGCGACCGAAGGGCAGGGTGCCGCCGCTGTCGGTGCGGTAGGCATTCATGGCGGTTTCGAGCAGCTGCACTTGTGAGGTGGCGGTGTTTTTCAGACCGCGAGCCTTGGCATAGGCCGAGGCCTCCCACATGCCCGCCGCCAGCGCGGCGAGAATGGCCGTGGCGATGAGGATTTCGATGAGCGTGAAACCCTTGGTTGCGGTGGTGAAATGCGGAATCTTCATAAGTCCTGTTGAGCGCGGGAGAGAAAGAAAAATCATCCCGTCTGCGGCGCGCGCTGCCGGGGAGCGGCGCCGCAGCGGGGAGGGTATTAAACGTTCTTGATGATTTCCATCATCGGCATGAACATGGCCAACACGATGCTGCCGACCACAACGGCGAGGAACACAATCATGAGCGGCTCCAGCATGGCGGTGAGGGCGGTGACGGAGTTGTCGACTTCCTCATCGTAGACCTCGGCGACTTTCATGAGCATGTCCGGCAGCTGACCGGTTTCCTCACCCACATCGACCATGGAGATCATCATCGGGGGGAAGACGGGGCTGGTGCTCATAGGCGTAACGATGGATTCACCCTCGCGCACCGAGTCGTGAATCTTGGTGATGGCATCGGAGACGATGACATTGCCGGCGGTGTCGCGGGTGATGAGCAGTGCCTGAAGGATGGGTACGCCGGAGGAGACGAGGGTGCCGAAGGTGCGCGAGAAGCGCGCCACGGCGCTCACCTTGTTCAGGTGGCCGATCTTGGGCAGCTTGAGCATGGCGTTGTCGACGATGCGCCCGCCCTTGGGCGTCTTTTTCCAGAAATGAATGCCGACGATGGCAATCATGACGAGGATGAGGAAGAGAACGGCGTTGGGAACAAAAGGAATCAGACTGTCGGCCATGCAGTTGTCCGAGAAGTTGAACACGAACTGCGAGAGGGCGGGCAGCTCCATGTTCTGCCCCTCGAACATCTCCTTGAACTTGGGCACGATGACCAGCATGAGGAAGACGAGGATGCCCACGGCAATCACCATGATGATGGTGGGGTAGACCATGGCGGAAACCAGCTTGCCGCGCAGGCGGTTGGCCTTTTCCTGATACTCGGCCAGACGATTGAGCACGACCTCCAGCACACCGCCGACCTCACCGGCCTTGACCATGTTCACAAAGAGTTTGTTGAACATCTTGGGGTAGGCCGAGAGCGCTTCGGAGAAGGTGGAGCCGCCCTGGACGGCATCGCTCAGCGCCGTGATGGTGGCGCGAAGGTTGGCGTTGGGCTCCTGCTTGCCCAGCACATTGAGGCTTTGGAGCAGGGGCAAGCCCGCGCTGATCAGGGTGGCCAGCTGGCGGGAGAAGACCATCATCTCCTTCTGCTTGACACTGCCGCCGGCTTTGCCCTTGGACTTTTCCTTCTTGGGACCCTTGGCCTTGGGGTCCTTCTTCTTGGCTGCTGCGGGTGCGCTCTTGGAGCTTTCGACGCATTCGCGTACCAGCAAACCCTGCGCGCGGATCTGCTCAACGGCGGCAATTTTGGAATCGGCGGAAACGAAGCCGGTTTTCTCATTGCCGTTCTGATCCAGCGCGGTGTATTTGAAATTAGGCATAGGTGAGAGTGTGGTTAGAAAGGGATGATGATGTGAAGATAGCAGAAGCGGGGCAGAGCGTCAAGCCATTAGGTGTATTTAAGCACTTCTTCGATGGTGGTGTTGCCCTCAAAGATGTTTTGGATGCCGTCCTGACGCAGGGTGGTCATGCCCAACTCGATGGCTTTCTGCCGGAGCACAACGGAGGGGACATTCTGCGTGATGAGCTCGCGAATGGGGTCGGTGACCTTGAGCAGCTCGTGGATGCCCTTGCGTCCCTTGTAGCCCGTGTTGGCGCACTTGTCGCAACGGCCGCCCGTGAAGAACTGCTGGTTGCCGATGAGCGCGGGGTTGATGCCCAGCTGGTTGAGCAGGCTGTTGGAGGGGCGGTAGGCCGTCTTGCAGTAGGGGCAGATGGTGCGCACGAGTCGCTGCCCCAGCACGCCCAGCAGGGTGGCGGAGAGCAGGAAGGGCTGCACCCCCATGTCCACAAAGCGGGTGACGGCGCCGGCGGCATCGTTCGTGTGCAGGGTGGAGAGCACCAAGTGGCCCGTCAGGGCTGCCTGAATGGCAATCTGCGCGGTGTCCTTGTCGCGAATTTCGCCCACGAGAATGCGGTCGGGGTCCTGGCGGAGGAAGGCGCGCAGCACGCGGGGGAAAGTCACGCCGATGGCCTCGTTGATGGGCACCTGCACAATGCCGTCGATGTCGTATTCCACGGGATCCTCGGCGGTGAGCAGCTTGGAGTCCTCGGTGTTGACCTCGCGCAGCGCGGCGTACAGGGTCGTCGTCTTACCCGAGCCCGTGGGGCCGGTGACCACGAAGATGCCGTTGGGCTTGTTGACGGTGTCGACGATGTACTCGTGCAGCTGCGGGGGCAGGTTGAGGTTGTTGAGGTCGAGCGCCACGCTGTTGCGGTCGAGCACGCGGAGCACCACGGATTCGCCGTACTGGGTGGGCAGGGAGTTGACACGCATGTCGACGCTGACCTTGCCCATCTTCATGACGATGCGACCGTCCTGCGGCACGCGGCGCTCGGCAATGTTCATACCCGCCATGACCTTGACGCGCGAGATGACGGGGTTGGCCAGGTGGACGGGCGGCGGCGCCATTTCGTACAGCGCGCCGTCGACGCGGTAGCGGATCTTGAACTCCTTTTCAAAGGGCTCCAAGTGAATATCCGAGGCTTTTTCCTTGATGGCCTGGGTGATGACGAGGTTGACGAACTTGATGATGGGGGCGGCGTTGGCCTCATCCGCGCCGTCGGAGGAGACGCTCATGCTGCTCATCTCGCCCAGCAGGTCGTCCATGGCGGCTTCGGCACCGCCGTAGCACTCCTGCAGGCGGGCGCGCACTTCGTAGTCGGCGGCGACATAGAGGTAGATGTCCTTGCCGGTGCTCATGCGCAGGTCATCGACCGTCTGCGGGTTCAGCGGATCCTCGAGGCAGACGTAGAGCCCCTCGCCCTCGCGGTACTCCACGGGCAGGGCGCCGTGCAGGCGGGCCTGCGCCGCCGGCAGCATGTCGAGCACCTCGCGCGGGGGGACAAAGTCTGCCAGCGAGATGAATTGGGCGCCGACCTCGTTGGCGATGATGCTCCAAAAATCTTCGGGGCTGCTGAGGATGCCGAAGTCGATGAGCGTTTCCCACAGTTCCTTGCCGCTGTTGGCCATTTCGTCCCGGATGTCCTTGGACGTGGCCTTGTCCAACATGCCGTTGTTGATGAATACATCAATGGCTAAGTCGTTGTTCATGTCTGTTGTGATGGGGTGTGGTGGTGGGAAGGGGGGTTAGCTGGCGTCGCCGTTGGTGACGCGGATGACTTCGTCGGCGGTGGTCATGCCGGCGAGAACCTTGCGGATGCCGTCCTCGCGCAGGGTGCGCATGCCCAGCTCGCGGGCTTTCTTGCGCAGCTGTGCCGAGGTGAGGTTGGAGTTGATGAGCCCGCGCACATCGTCCGTGACTTGGAAGATTTCAAAGATGCCGAGTCGCCCGCGCATGCCCTTGCCGCGGCACTTTTCGCAGCCGCCGGGGCGGGCGACCATGACGGGGTGGCTGGGGTCGATGCCCAGCGTGGAGGCTTGCTTGGGTGTCAGGCTGCCCTCCATCTTGCAGGCGGAGCAGAGGCTGCGGCACAGGCGCTGCGCCATGATGGCGCGCACCGCCGAGGCGATGAGGAAGCGATCGACGCCCATGTCGGCCAGACGCGCCACGGAGGAGGGCGCATCGTTGGTGTGCAGGGTGGAGAGCACCAAGTGACCGGTCATGGCGGCTTGGATGGCGATGGCGGCGGTTTCGCCGTCGCGAATTTCGCCGATCATGATGATGTTGGGTGCCTGACGCAGCATGGCTCGCAGAGCCGCGGCGAAGGTCATGCCGATTTCGCTGCGGATCATCACCTGATTGATGCCGCTCATCTCGTATTCGACGGGATCTTCGGCGGTGATGATCTTCTTGTCGGGGCGGTTGAGGTGGTTCAGGCAGGCGTAGAGCGTGGTCGTCTTACCCGAACCGGTGGGACCCGTGACGAGAATCACGCCGTCGGGCAGGGTGACCAAGCGGTCGAAGGTGGCTTGGTCGTCGGAGAGGAAGCCGAGCTGCGGCAGCCCGAGGGAGAGGGCGCTCTTGTCGAGAATACGCATGACGACCGATTCGCCGTGGTTGGTCGGCACCGTGCTGACACGGAGGTCGATGTGCGCGCCGTCGCGCAGATCCATCTCAATTCGGCCGTCCTGCGGCACGCGTTTTTCGGCGATGCTCATGGAGCTGCTCATCACCTTGAGGCGCGCCACGATGGGCCCGAGCAGCTTCTTGGGGTGGTTGGCCACCTCGACCAGGCGACCGTCGATGCGGTAGCGCATGCGCACGCGATCCTCCATCGGTTCGATGTGGATATCCGAGGCGCGCATTTCATGCGCCTCGTTGAACATGTTGTCCACCAGCTCGATGATGGGTCCCTCGGTGTCGCCCTTGGCAAATTTGGTTCTTTCGGGGTAGTACTTGTCCAGCGCCTTTTTGAGACCCTGCTCGGAGCAGACGAAGAAGCTGACATCGCGTCCCAGAAACTGCGGCAGGCTGTCCATGGTCTGCATGTCGAAGGGGTCGGCCAGCGCAACCTGCAGCGAGAAGCCGTCGTCGCCGATGGGCAGGAAGCCGACGCGGCGCGCCAGCTCGCCCTTGACGCCGGCGATGATGCCGGGATCGACCTCGAAAGCTGCCAGGTCGACGTATTCCAAGCCGGAGTTGGCCGCTGCAACCTGAGCGATGTATTCACCCGTCAGGTAGTTGTTGTTCACCAAATAGGTGATGACGCTGTCCAGAGGAGAGAGTTGGGCTGCGATCGCGTCCAAGGTGCCCTGATCGATGGCTCCCGATTCGACCAGGAGTTGCAGGAGAAAGGATTCGTTCGAGTACACGGGGGTGAAGAGGTGGATGAAAATGAAAAGGAACCCACAAAAGGGGTTTCTGCTGTCCTTTACTCTACACGATTCCCCGCCATGCGTCAACAGCACTTTTATACGAAAATTTCATTTTTGTGTACTTTCTTGCCGGAAAGGGGGCTCGGGAGACACGATTCCTCATTGCCTGCTGCCCGTTGATGTGCTAGCATCTCCCCGTTATGGCAAATACCTCCCTGACCCCCGAGTTGGTGGCACATGTGACAAATCTCGCTTCTGCCTTTGCGCAAAATCAGAAAGTGATTTCGGCCAAGGCGCGTATCGGGCTCTTCTACCAAAACCCCGCGGCGACGGACCTCTTCCGCCGCCTCAACGAGTACGGCGAGAAACTGCGCGAGAAGCATCAGGCGGGCATGAGCCCCTCCGAGACGGAGCTGGCGGAGTTCGACAAGCTGCGCGCCGCCGTGGTGGGGAATGAGCTTTGCAAGGGCTTTTTGGAGGCTAATCAGCAGATGGAGGAGTTGATTGCCACCGTGCAGCAGTACCTCGTGCTGGCCATTCAGAAGGGCTGCGCCCCCACGGATGAGGAGGTGGCCGCCACCCTCACCCAGCAGGTGAGCTGCTCCTGCGGCGGGGGCTGCCACGGCGACTGCGAGGACTGCGACAACGATTCCTGCAAGCACGGCGAAGGCGAGTGCTGCGACAAGCACGGCGAAGGTGAGTGCTGCGGCAAGCATGGCGAAGGCGAGTGCTGCGGCAAGCACGGCGAAGGCGAGTGCTGCGGTAAGCATGGTGAGGGTGAGTGCTGCGGCAAGCATGGCGAAGGCGAGTGCTGCGGCAAGCACGGCGAGGGTGAGTGCGGCTGCGGCAAGCACGGTGCGTAAGCCATGCGCCGGCAGCTCTTCTCGCTCCTGTTCTTCGCGGTGGCGGCGTTGGCCTTGCCGGTCTACGCCGCCGTGCAGAGTCTGCGCTCGTGGCGCGAGCCCTTTGTGTGGGGCGATTGGGGGCTGTGCGCTTGGGGCGCCTTGCTCTCCTTGCCGCTGCTGCGTTGGCTGTCGGGTCGTTTGGGTGCATCGGATTCCGTGGGTGTGGCGCGCCTGTGGCCCCTGCTGGGGCTGGCGCTGGTGCTCAACGGGGTCAACCTGTTCGCCTATGCGGCGCCGTGGCAGCTGGCGCTGGCTGTGTTCATGACGCTGGGCTGCATGTGCCTGTTGCCGGCGCTGATCGGCCGATGGGGGGCGAGTCTGCTGTGGGGGCTGTTCCTCTTTTTGGAGATCGGGCAAGCCATCGGCATGCTCGAATACGGGTCGAGCATCAATTCTCTGGTGCTCGCGGAGACGCTGGAGGCCTCGCGGGAGGAGTTTTTCTCGTACTGCACGCCGGGCAATGCGCTGTTGGCGCTGTTGTCGGCGATTGTCGCGACATCGGTGGCCTGCGCGCTGCACCGCATTCTGCGCCCTTGTTCGCGTCCGGCGCTGTTCCGCATGGGGGTGCTGTGGGTGGCGCTCGCGCTGCTGGCGGGGGTCTGCGTGCCGCCCAAACACCGCACGCTTCAGTATTTTTGGCCGGCGACCGAGGCGGTGTCGTTGGTCAACGCCTTGGTCGAGGCACTTTCCGTCAACCAGGAGACCATCACGCAGGCCGAGCGCCTGCCGTCCCCGGCGTGGCGCCCCTCGAGCATTAGCACCTTGCAGGGGAATGAGGCGGCGGTGCTGGTGCTGCATGTCGGCGAGAGCATTCGCGCCGACCGCATGAGCATCAACGGCTACGAGCGCGACACCACCCCCTGGCTGCGGCAGCAGAGCCGCCTGGTGAACTGGTCGAACTGCATCTCCGCCGCCTGCGACACCTGCCAGGCAGAGCTGGCCATTCTGACAGACGGGCGCCGCGCCATCACCGACCGCGACCCCGCCACGCAGCCCACCACGGGGTCGATTCTCGACCTCTTCGCCGCAAACGGTTTTTCGGTGTACTCCTTCTTCGGGCGCCGCTGCGCCCAGCAGCTCAAGTACGACCGCGTGGTGCGCGTGCTGACCCGCGTGAGCCGCAAGCGCTTCAACGCTCCCGGCTCGCCCTGGACCTCGGTGCCGCAGATGCAGCAGGTGCTGGCGGAGCATCCGCGGGAGAATCTCGTGTTCTTTGTCAACAACGAGGGCAGCCACGTTCCTTTTGAGCACTTCGACCGCAAGAACCCGCCCTTTGCCCCCGCCGTGGGGAAATTCGAGAACCCGGCAGCGCATGCGGAGGAGGTCAACAATGCCTACGACAGCACCATTCACTACACCGACGAGTTTTTCCGCCGCGTGGCCGAGTCGCTGGCGGGGCGTCCCTGGGTGTATCTCTACATCAGCGACCACGGCGAGTATCTGGGGCACGATGGGCTGTGGGGGCGCGCCGGGCTCGGCGAGAATCGCGTGCCCTACCACCGCACCACGGGCAGCCGCGTGGGGGCGTTTCCGCTGTGGTCGCCGGAGTTTGAGCAGCTGCACCCCCATTTTGCTGAGGCGCTGCAGGGTTTGAAGCGCCGTGCCGACCTGCGCGTGGGCGATGAGCATGTGTTCCACACCCTGTTGGGGCTGTTCGGCATCGAGACGCCGTACTACGACCCATC
>JBJEVL010000157.1:0-2457 GCA_051884335.1 Akkermansia sp.
GCAGCACGCGCCCGCTCAGCGAGCGCGCCTCCCCCTCATACCCGAGAGAAAACACCCCCTCCGCCAGCACCAGCCCCACCCCCTGAGCCGCCGCGCGGGCACAGAGCGCCGCCGCCTCCCCCGAGGGTGCCACACAGCCCGGCGACATCACCACGCGGCTCGGCAGCCACAACAGGCGGTGCGACCAGGGAAACAACAAAAAATCGCGTTCACGGCGACATAATTCTGAACGAATGCTCATAGATCGGCATCATACCCCTTGCCCGCCGATGGCCTCAAGGAGTTAGAATAACCGTCATCCCGCGCTTGGAATGTCATATTGACGACCGCAGCGCACAGGACGCTTGACTCCGCTTGCGCCCTCGGTGTACAATTCCATCGTAACGAAACACATCCGTCATGAAGTTCCCCATCATCACCACCGCCCTGGTTTCTCTGGCGGCTCTGGCTGCCACCGCGCAGGCCGAGCTGAAGGTTGCCTCCGTCAATGTCCGCGAGCTCTACACTATGTACTACAAGCGCTTTGACACGGAGAATGTGCTCCAGAAGCAGCTGGCCAACATCAAGGCAGACGTCAAGGTTCGCGAGGACAAGCTCCGCGCGTTGCAGGAGGATGCCAAGAAGATCCGCGACAAGCACGACACCAGCCTCTCCGAGTCCGCCGTGGCCAAGCTCCGCGATGAGTACAACGCCAAGCTGAACGAAATCAAGGCTGCCGATCAGGAGCTCAAGGACTTTGTGCAGCGCCGCTCCGTGGCGTTCCGCGAGCTGCGCAACCGCGAGATGCGCATCCTGCTGGAGGATGTGCAGAACAGCATCAACAGCTCTGCCGAGGCTGCCGGAGCCGACATCGTCGTTGATGCCGCCGCTATCTCCGTCCAGCAGGACATCGGCATCGCCACCAGCACCTTCCCCTACATCAAGAAGGCTTTCGACATCACCCCCGAGGTGCTCAAGAAGCTCAACGCAGATGCTCCCAAGGGCTTTGACCCCGAGGCTGAGCTGAAGCGTCTCTACAGCCAGCAGCCGCAGCAGGAGGGCGAAGCTCCCGCGGCTCAATAAAAGATTCTTTCCCCTGTCGCGCGCCATGGAACTGTCTCTCTCCGACATTCTCTCGCTCACAGGTGGCAAGCTTTTGCAGGAAACGACACCGGAAATCGCGATTTTCGGTGTCGCAACCTTGTCTGAGGCCTGCCCCGATGAGGTCTCCTTCTTCGGCAACGAAAAATACTTCCAGGACTACCTGAGCTCCCGCGCCGGGGTTATTCTCGTGCCCCCCGCCATGCCCAAGTACCCCGAAGGGCGCATCTATGTGGAGGTCGAGAATCCCTCTCTGGCGTTCAACTCTCTGGTGGATGCCTTCATGAAGGTCGCCAAGCACTTCGAGCCGGGGGTGCACCCCACCGCTATCATTGACCCGAGCGCCCGGCTGAACCCGGACAAGGTGCGCATCGGCGCGGGCACCGTGGTCGAGGCCGGAGCCGTCATCGGCGATGGCTGCGACATCGGTGCGGGCTGCGTCATCGGGGCGGGTGTCAGCATCGGCGAGCACTGCAAGTTCCACGCCAAGGTTGTCATCCGCGAGCGCTGCATCATCGGGCACCATGTGGTCATCCAGCCGGGTGCCGTCATCGGCGGCGACGGCTTCGGCTTCCTGCTCAACCCGCAAACAGGTACCTACGACACGATTGACCAAGTGGGCATCGTCGTCATCGGCAACCATGTCGACATCGGCGCCAACACCACCATCGACCGTGCGCGCTTCGGCCGCACCGTCATCGGCGACGGCAGCAAGATCGACAACCTCGTCCAAATCGGTCACAACTGCACCCTGGGCAAGAACGTGGTCATCTGCGCCCAAAGCGGCGCGGCGGGCAGCACACATCTGGGCGACTATGTGGTCTGCGCGGCGCAGGTCGGGCTGGCCGGGCACCTCACCGTGGGTCCGCAGGCGCAGATCGGCGCCCGCTCGGGCGTCATGAGCGACTTGGAGGGCGGCAAGAAATACTGGGGCGCCCCCGCCTGCGACGCCAAGGATGCCGCGCGCCAATTCGCCGCCATCCGCAAGCTTCCCGATGCCTTCAAGGATCTGCGCGAGCTGCAGCAGAAGGCGGACGAAATCAAGGCGCTCATCGACAGCGCCATGGCCGCCACCCAAGGCTGAGAGCAGCGACAGCTTCTTCTCCCCCTTCCCCCTTGCCCCGGCGGGCAAGGGGTTTTTCGTGGGGCGCTGAACCCCGAGTCTGCCGGGACACGATTTTTTGTGCGGAGGCGGCTCCCGGCCTGATGAAGCACGACCAAGCCGCTGCGGCGCGTTCAGCGCCTCTCGCTCAGGCAGCCCCGGCAGCGCAGCCCCGCGCTCACATCAGGGCAGCTCCGACCTGCCACAGCCACAGCCCCACATCGGACAGCATCGCGGCAATCTCCTGCGCGCAGGTGCAGAAATCCGCCCAATAT
>JBJEVL010000158.1:0-10659 GCA_051884335.1 Akkermansia sp.
ATCATCTCGTGCATGAGCGTGTAGATGGATGCGCGCTGTGCATCGGTCATGGCATCGATCTGCTCCTGCAAGTCCTTGGCCATGTCCACGGCGGCAAAACCATTCCCCTGATAGAGGGGAATGACCTTGGTCAGGTACTTGGCGCAAGCTTCCGGGCTGAGCCCCTCTTCCTTCATGAGGCGATGTAGCTCGCTGCGGAAGAAGGGGTGGAGCGGGCTCGTCTTGAGCGCCTTGTTCCACATCTTCCGAGCCGCTTTCCTGTCGCCCGCAGCTTCCAAGGCACGAGCTGCGAAACTTTGGCGGTAGGCCTTGTCGATGGTCTTATCGTCTTTGAACACCGTCTCCATCAGCAGATAGGAGGTGGGTGCCTGATTGCCGAAGATGTTGGTGTGCATCCCGCCATCCGGCCCGCCGAAGCCGCCGATCCACTTACCGCGTTCGGGGCGTACGGCATAGGCGCAGTGAGAGGGTTGTCCGCAGGTGTAAGCCGGGATACCATGCGCCATAGCGGCCCAGGCACCCAGATGCGACATGGCGCCACAAACGCCACCGTTCTTGTGGGTGAGCTCGGCACGGCTCTCGGTAAGGAAAGGCCACTGGTATACGCCGGATTGCACGTTGTCACCGTAGTACGAGGGATCGGTATAGACCGCTGCCCAACAGGAGCTTTGGTAGCGATCCCACGGAAGGTTGATGTTCTTGGCGCACCATTCAAAAGAGTCGTCATCCCAGTCCTGCGCTACATTACCCACGACAAAGCGCAGCTCCCAAGGGCGCAGATTCTTGTAGTTGGGGTGCAGGGTGCCGGCCTTTTCCTGCGCGCGGAAGAACTTGTAGCGACGCAGGGGATTGTGAAAAACCGGATCCAGTGTGGCAATTTTGGGCTCCGGCTGCGTTTCGCCGCCGCCCCATACCGAGGCCAGCGCCACGGCCAGCGCCTTGTTGCCGACATCGCCCTCCTCTTCTTTCCAAATGTCATAGAGCACCTTGATGCCACGATCTGTCTGATAGGGCACCAGACCGGCGCCCAGGTAGAGCTCGAGCCAGCGAGGGTCATTGAGGAACTGCATCAGGAACTCCCGACGCTCGGGAGTGGTGGCAAATTCGGTAAGCACATCGGTGCCGGTGCAACGGAGGAACTCCAGCGGCATGGTCACAGCCAAGGTCGCGGGCGCCTGCGGCGCCGTCAGCTTGCTCTTGCGAACGCCGTCCACGAGCAACTGTTGCGCCTGTGCGTAATTGCCCGCGCTGAGCGCGGCATTGACAGGTTCCGAAAGCGTCTTTTTCAGCACAGGCTTCTTCTTGTGCTTGGTCACCAGAGATTTCAGCTCATCAACGAGCTCGGGACGTTCGACGGCTGTGTAGATACCGCCGGCGGCTGCGAGGGTGAGGACAATCCAAAAGAATGTTCGTGCACGCATATACTATCGAGTTTAGGCACGGGTCTGTGCGGCGTCAAGCGAAAACATACCGCGGCACCGTGCTTTTTTATCCGCCTCGTGATTACCCCCCCCTTCGTCAGCAACATTCGCCTTGCCTGCGCGGGGCTTTGCTGTATAATGACGCGCAGAACTATGATCGAACAGTTGCGCAAACGTTTGCTGGATCGGGAGCACCCCGTCCGCATTCATCTGATTGGGGTGGCCGGTGCCGGCATGAGCGGGCTGGCGCGTATGTTGTTGGAAATGGGGCACTTGGTCAGCGGCTGCGACCGCGTCACCAGCGAGGAGACCGAGCGCCTGCAGCAGGCGGGGCTGCGTTTCTCCTGCCCGCACAACCCCGATGCCGTGCGCGATGCCGAAATCGTCGTCTACAGCAGCGCCATCCGCGAGGACAACGTGGCTCTGCGCGCTGCACACGAGAGCGGCTGCCGCTGCATCCGCCGCGCGGAATGCCTGGCCGCCATCCTCAACGGCAAGAAGGGGGTGGTCGTTGCGGGCACTCACGGCAAGACCACCACGTCCTCGCTCACCACGCACCTGTTGCGCGAGGGGCGTCTGCGCCCCTGCCACTATGTCGGCGCCGAAATCCCCGTGCTGGGCAGCAACGCGCACTGGAACGCCGACAGCGAATACCTGATCGCCGAGGGCGATGAGAGCGACGGTACCCTCGTCAACTATATCCCCGAGCACAGCATCATCCTCAACATCGAGGCCGAGCACCTGGACTTCTACCGCGACCTCGACCACATCAAGAGCGTGTTCGACACCCTCTGCCACCAAACCCGCGGCACCATCTTCTACTGCAAGGCCGACCCCGGCGCCGCCTCGGTCTGCGGCAAATACCCCAACAGCATCTCCTACGGCTGGCAGGACGCCGACTACACCGCCACCGATGTCACCGTCAAGCGCGGGCGCACCCTCTACACCATCAACCGCGGCGGCACGCCGCTCGGGCGCGTGGAGCTCGGCATCCCGGGGCGGCACAACGTGCTCAACTCGCTGGCCGCCACCGCCGCTGCGCTGGAGATGGGCTGCGACTTTGCCAGCATCGCCCGCGGGCTCGCCTCCTTTGCCGGCGCGCGCCGCCGTTTCGAGACCAAGTACCTCTCGCGCGACTACCGCGTGGTCGATGACTACGGCCACCACCCCACCGAGATTGCCGCCACGCTGCAAACGGCGCAGAGCCTCAAGCCCGGGCGGCTCATCGTCCTCTTCCAGCCGCACCGCTACACCCGCACCCAGCTGCTGCGCGATGACTTCGGGCGCGTGCTGCAAAATGTCGACAAGCTCTTTGTGGCCGATGTGTACCCCGCCAGCGAGCTGCCCATTCCCGGCATCAGCGGGCAGACCATCGTCGACGCCGTGCACGAGCGCGGCCCCGTCGATGCCCGCTTCCTGCCCGACCTCTCGCTCGCGCACCACACGGTCGGCAACATCCTGCGCCCCGGCGACCTCTTCCTGACCCTCGGCGCGGGCAATGTGCACGAAGCCGGCACCAAGATTGCCGCCGACCTGCGCCTGCTGGCTGAGATGCGGCAGGAGTGCGGCGATGTGCCCGCCCGCCTGTACGAACCCATGAGCAAGCACACGACCATCGGCGTGGGCGGCGAGGCGCAGTACTGGATCGAGCCCCCCACCGTGCGCGACATGGAGGCGGTCATCAACTTCTTCAAGGATCGCAACATCCCCGTCCAAGTGGTCGGGCGCGGCAGCAACCTCATCGTGCGCAACGGCGGTATCCGCGGCGCCGTCATCCACCCCACGGGCGGCGAGTTCGACAAGCTGGAGCTCAAGGGCAACAAGATCACCGCGGGCGCGGGCGTCAAGCTCAAGAAGCTGGCCGCCTTCGCCGCGCAGAACAACCTGGCGGGCTTCGAGTGGATGGACGGCATCCCCGGCTGCGTGGGCGGCAGTCTGCGCATGAACGCCGGCTGCATGGGCAGCGACATGTGGAGCGTCTTCTGCCGCGCCACGGCGGTGAATGAGGACGGCGAAACCGTCGAGTTTGAGAAGGACGCCATGCAGGGCGCCCGCTACCGCAGCATCCCCGAATTCGTCAACACCATGGTGACGGAGGCCACCTTCGTCGGCACTCCCGGCAGCACCGCCGACATCGAGGCGCGCATGGAGGCCAGCCGCGCCAAGCGCAAGGCCACCCAGCCGCAGGAACCCAGCGCCGGCTGCACCTTCGTCAACCCCGAGGAAATCCCCGCCGGCAAGCTCATCGACGAGCTCGGGCTCAAGGGCACCCGCATCGGCGGGGCGATGGTCTCGCCCGTGCATGCCAACTTCATCGTCAACACGGGCGGAGCCAAGGCGACTGATGTCACCGAGCTCATCGACCTCATCCGTGCCCGCGTCCGCAACGAACGCGGCATTGCCCTCAAGACCGAGGTGCAGGTTGTCGGCGACCGCGAAACCCGCTTCTGATTCACCTGTTTTTTCACACCATGTCTGCGCAACAACTGACCAAAGATACGCACATTGCCCTGCTCATGGGCGGTCCCGGCTCCGAGCGCGAAGTCTCGCTCGTCTCGGGCAAGGCCGTGCTGGCAGCCCTGCAAGAAGAGGGCTACACCCATGTGACCCCCGTCATCGTCGACACCGAGCGCCCCGCCATTCCCGAAGGGACGGAGCTCTGCTTCAACATCATCCACGGCACCTACGGCGAGGACGGCGGGCTGCAGAGCTACCTCGAAGAACTGGGCATTCCCTACACCGGGGCGGGCTCCCGCACCAGCCGCGTCTGCTTCGACAAGGTGCTGACCAAGCAGGCCTTTGTCGCCGCGGACGTGCCCACCCCCGTCAGCGAAACCATCCCCGCGCACGGCACCCCGAGCATCCCCGTTCCCTGCGTCGTCAAACCTCCCTGCGAGGGCTCCTCCGTCGGCGTGCAGATTGTGCACAGCCCGGCCGAGCTGCCCGCCGCCGTGGAGGAAGCGAGCCGCTTCGGCAAGGAGCTGCTGGTGGAGGAATACATCTGCGGCAAGGAGCTCACCGTCGCCATCCTCAACGGCGAGGCGCTGCCCGTCATCCACATCTGCCCGCGCGAGGGTTTTTACGACTACAGGAACAAGTACCCGAGCATGACCGGCGCCGTGGGCTCGGACTACATCTGCCCCGCCGACATCAGCCCCGAGGACACCAAGGCTGTGCAGGAGGCGGCGCTGGCCGCCTACCGCGCCGCGGGGGTCGAGGTCTACGGTCGCGTCGATGTCCTGCTCTCCGATGACCACAAGCCCTATGTGCTGGAAATCAACACTATTCCGGGCATGACAAGCGCCTCGCTCTTCCCGAAAGCGGCCAAGGCCGTCGGCATCTCCTTCGGCGAACTCTGCACCCGCATCGCGGAGCTCTCGCTGCAGCAGCCGCGCGGATAAACCATGGGCAAGGCTCGCAACAGATTCCGCTCCGAACAACGCGGCACCAGCACCATCAGGCTGCTGGAGGGCGCGCTGACGCTGCGCAACCGCTTCTTCAGCCTGCTGGCTCTGCGACGCGGCTTTCGGAGGGTGCGGCGCTGGGCGCTTTGGCTGCTGGCGCTGCTGCCGCTGGCGGCGCTTCTGTGGTGGGGCGCCGACTACGCGCTGGACAAGGCCTACAGCATGAGTCTCGACAAGGTGGAGTACGAATCCCACCGGGGACTCATCAGCAAGCAACAGGCGCTCGACTTGCTGGGGCTCAAGGGCTCCGTCAACGTGGCCTCCATCCGCGTGGGCGAGATGGAGAAGCTGCTGGAGAGCAATCCCTGCATCGAATACGCGCACATCCGCGCCGACCTGCCCGACACCCTGAGCATCGAGCTGGAAGAGCGGGTGCCCATCGCCTACGCAGAGCCGGAGAGCGCCACCGATACCGGCACGCGCCACCGCCTCTTCATGGATCCCAAGGGCGTGCTCTTCCCCGTAGTGGAGGAGTACCACCGCGACTTCATGGGCGTGCCCGTGTGGTACCTGCAACCCGGCGATGTCGCTGAGTTCCGCGAGGGAGCCGTCGTCACCGAGCGCGCCCGCCGCCCGATTGTGGAGCTCATCGCCGCCGCCAACAACTACACGTTGCGCGAAATCCCCGCCATCCGCGAGATTTTCCGCCCCAAGGAATGGAAAATCATCCTGACGCTGGATGACGGCACCGAGGTGCTGATGCAGGTCTACGACATCAAGGGGCAGATGGAGCGCCTCGCCATGGTGCTGGAGCACGCCCGCGCCACCGGGCGCAGCCTCCGCAGCGCGGATGTCATCCCGCGCCTCAATCCCGCCGTCATTTACGCCGAGCAGCCCGACAAGACCGAACCGTGAGGCACGGTTGCGGCACGCAGCAGCTATGAACAGGCTCCCCCGGCGCACAGGCAATCCCGGTTTCCGCGCTCTGCTGCTGTGCCTGTTGCTCTCGCTGCTCGCGCACGGCCTGCTCGCGCTCCTGCTTCTCCTGCTGCAGCCCGAACGGGGCGGACAGCGCACCGCCGCCCCGCAGCCGAGCCGCCACCTGCAACTGCGGCGCGCCCCGGCGCAGCCCCAAGCGCCGCCGGAGGCTCCCCCGCCCGAGAAGTCGGGCGAGCGCCCCTTCGCCAAAACCTCCCCCGACCTGCCCCCGCAGCGCCCCGAGCAGGCGGATCATGTGGGCGCGCGCAACAGCCGCGCCGCCGCTGACCCCACCGCCCGCGACCGTAGCCGCGAGGCAGATACCCCCGCTCTCGAGGGACGCGAACGCCGCGAGGACGAGGAAATCATCACCTTTGACCAGGAGCGCCAAGACGGCGACCTCGAGCACGAGGGCAAGCGGGAAGAAGCGCCGCAGCCCCCTGCCCCGCCGGAGCTGCCCGCCGATACCCCCGAGGAACAGGGAGAGGCAGAAACACCGACCGACGAGCCGCCCGAACGCGCCGAGCACAGCGCCCCGGCACCCGAGGGAACGCTGACCATGCGCCCCCTGCCCGAGGAGCTCAGCGGCGATCTGCTGCTGCGCAACACCCCGGAGGAGGAGCTCCTCCCCGAGCCCTCCGACCTGCCGCCCACCCCGGCGGCGCGCCGTGCCCGCCGCGCGCGCCTGTACGACCCCGCCCTCTCGGCGCAGGTGCAAACCCCGGGCTTCCGCACGGCAGAGCGCCGCACGCGCAGCAGCGGGCGCTTCATCCTCGGCAAGGGCGCCGCGCTCAACGTGGACGCCACCCCGCGCGGGCAGTACGAAGCGGAGGTCTACCGCCGCATTGCGCGCATGTGGTACGCCGCCTGCGATGACCACCGCGGCGACATCATCCCCGGCAGTCTCACCATCAGCCTGCGCATCGACCGGCGCGGGCGGCTCGCCAACATGAAGCTGCTCAGCCGCCGAGGCGCGGGCATCAGCCAGCAATCCTTCACCTTCGCCGCCATCCGCCGCGCCGCCCTGCCCCCCATGCCGAGCGAGGTGCAGGCCGACATCGTCGGCGAGCTGCTGGAACTCATCTTCACCTTCCATTTCGACTAACCATGTACACCACCCTCACCCGATTCTTCGACGCCTGCCAGCCCTTCGGTTATCCCCTGCTGGCCTGCTCCGTGCTGCTGATTGCCGCCATCTTCTACCACGGCATTTTCGTGCGCCCCCTGCGGCTGCACCGCCTCATGGCGGCGGCGGCGGGCAACACCGTGCGCCCGCTGGCCCTCAACCACCCGCACGAGCCGCTCTCGCAGGCCGTGCTCCTCCTGCTGCGCGAAAAGGACAACCCCGCGCTGGAGTCCATGATCGAGGCCAAGCTCCGCACCATCGTCAACGACCAGCGCGACGGGCTCTCCCTCATCGCCATCATCACCAACATCTCCCCCATGCTCGGCATCCTCGGCACGGCCTGGGGCCTGGTGGATATCTTCGGAGTCTTCGGCAGTCCCAACGCCCAGGACACCATCTCCATGGGCATCTCCAAGGCGCTCTACACCACCATCTTCGGGCTGGCCATCGCGCTGCCGGGCATCATCGCGGGGCTCTGCTTCGAGCGTCGGCTCGAGCAGCGCGCCACGCGCATCAACGAACTCTTCACCGACCTGCTCGCCCGCCGCCACAGCCTCTGAGCCGCCATGAAACTCTACACCCGCAAGAGCACGGTGAGCGCCATCAACATCGTCCCGATGTTGGACATCCTCACCATCCTGCTCATCTTCTTCATCGTGCACACCGAGTTCAAGCGCCAGACGCAGGTGCTGCAGCTGGAGCTGCCGCAGACCCACAGTCTCGCCGGCGAACAGGGCGACCGCAACGCCGTGCTGCTGGAGCTGGGCGCCGACGGTGAACTGGCGCTGGCGGGTCAGCGGCTGACGAACGAGGAACTGCCCGCTGCCCTGCGCGAGCTGCGCGCCGCCAACCCGCAGGCGCGCATCCAGCTGGCGGCGGCGGGAGGCTCGCCGATGGCGCGCTTCATCGAAATCATGGATCTGATCAACGCCGCCGGACTCCCCGCAGAAGAAATCCCCGTCCGCATTGACTACCAACCCTGAAACCAAACGAGAAATCCCAACCTCATCGCCGAACAAGACGCTGATGCCATCATGGCAAGGTCGGTAAGGGGTTGAACCATCCGGCATTCCAATCCCCACGCCCCCCGAGAAGCCCGTTTTTCCCCGCCGAGCACCGTTCCTCCCACCGATGGAGCGAAAACAACCTCCACCCCTGAATACGGGCACAAAAGAGGCTTGCCAAAACAGGGAGGCTCCTCTATACTCGCGCGCGTCATGACAGAATTGCCCAAGGCCTACGAACCGACTGTTGTTGAAGAGAAGTGGCAGGAGCGCTGGCTCCGCGAGGGCTGCTTCCACGCCGATCCCCACTCGGCAAAACCTGCGTACAGCATCGTCATTCCCCCGCCCAACGTGACGGGTGTGCTGCACATGGGGCATGTACTCAACAACACGATTCAGGACATTCTGGCGCGCCGCGCTCGCCAGGAGGGCAAGGAGGTGCTGTGGCTGCCCGGCACCGACCACGCCGGCATCGCCACGCAGGCTCGCGTGGAGAAGGAGCTGGCCAAGGAAAATCCGCCGCGCACGCGCTTCGATGTGGGTCGCGAGGCCTTTGTGGACATGGTGTGGCAGTGGAAGAACAAGCATGGCGGCATCATCATCAAACAGCTCAAGAAGCTGGGCTGCTCCTGCGACTGGGAGCGCGAGCGCTTCACCATGGACGAAGTCTACGCCCCCGAGGTGGCGCGCGTCTTCACCGAGCTCTTCAAGGAGGGTCTCATTTACCGCGGTCGCCGCATGGTCAACTGGGATCCCGTGCTGCTGACGGCGCTCTCGGACGAGGAGGTCATCATGACCCCCACGCACAGCAAGCTCTACACCATCCGCTACAAGCTGGCCGACGGCAGCGGGCAGCTGCTCGTCTCCACCACCCGCCCCGAGACCATCATGGCCGACGTGGCGGTGGCCGTCAACCCCAAGGACCCGCGCTACGGGCATTTGGTGGGCAAGAAGGTGCTGCGCCCCCTCTGCACTGCCGAAATCCCCATCATTGCCGATGAGCATGTGGAGATCGGCTTCGGCACCGGCGCGCTCAAAATCACCCCCGCTCACGACCGCACGGACTTCGAGGTCGGCATGAAGAACGGGCTGGAAATCATCGACATTCTCACCGCCGACGGCCATATCAACTGCCCCGACTGCCCCGAGCTGCACGGGCTCGACCGCTTTGTGGCGCGCGACAAATCCATCGAGCTCATCGAAGCCGCCGGGCTGCTGGAGAAGGTGGAGGACTACGACAACAACGTGGGCATCAGCCAGCGCTCTGATGTGCCCATCGAGCCGCGCCTGAGCATGCAGTGGTTCCTCAAATACCCCTGCGTGCAGGAGGCGGCGGAGGCTGTTGCCAAGGGCGACATCGTGTTCCGACCCGCCCGCTGGGCCAAGACCTACGCCCACTGGCTGGAGGGCATTCAGGACTGGTGCATCTCGCGCCAGCTGTGGTGGGGGCACCGCATCCCCGTCTGGTACCGCAAGGAAAAGGCGGAGGCGCTGCAGGCGGCCACCACCCTGACCGAGGCTGACGAGCTGGCGGGCGACATCTACGTGGGTGTCACGCCGCCCGCTGACCCCGAAAACTGGGTGCAGGACGAGGACGCGCTCGACACATGGTTCAGCAGCTGGATCTGGCCCTTCTCCACGATGGATGCGGAGTGTCTGGCCAAGTTCTACCCCACGAGCGATCTGGTGACGGGACCGGACATCATCTTTTTCTGGGTGGCGCGCATGATTATGGCGGGCTACCGCTTCGCGGGCGGCAAGCCTTTCGGCAACGTGTTCTTCACCTCCATCGTGCGCGACCTCAAGGGGCGCAAGATGAGCAAGAGTCTGGGCAACAGCCCCGACCCGCTCGACCTCATCGCGCGCTACGGTGCCGACGGTCTGCGCTTCGGGCTCATGCGCATCGCCCCCACGGGCACGGATGTCAAGTTCGATGAAAAGCAAATCGAGGAAGGCAAGAACTTTGCCAACAAGCTCTACAATGCCGCGCGCTTCCGCATGATGCAGGGCGAGGCCGGCAACGACCCCGCGCCGCGCTTTGCGCCCGTCCACATCGACATCCTCGACAAACTGCGCCGGCTGCACCGCAGCGTGGCCGAGGCGCTGGGCAAGTACGAGTTCAACACCTACACGCAGGCACTCTACTCCTTCTTCTGGAATGAGTACTGCTCGCTCTTCCTCGAGGCGGTCAAGAACGACCTGCGCGAGGGCGGCGACCCCGCCCTGCGCAACGCCACCCTGCTGACGATGGACACGGTGCTGCGCCACTATCTCGCCCTGCTCGCGCCCATCATGCCCCACATCTGCGAGGAGCTGTGGCAGAGCCTCGGCTTTGCCGCGCGCAGCGGCGGACAGCCGCTGATGAGCACCCCCCTGCCCGCTGCCGATGCCCTGTTGGGCGGCACGGACGAGACGCGCATCTCGCAGGCGCGCATCCTGAGCGCTGCGCTGTACGAGACCGCCAACCGCGCCCGCAATCTCAAGGCCGAGTACAACCTGTCCACCAACAAGAATGTGCGCTTCATCCTCAAGCCCGCGCTGCCTTTCGATGCCGATGCCGCCGCGCGTCTCGCCCTGCTGGCGGGGGCTAAGGAGGCCGTGGCCGATGCTGACTACCAGGCACCCAAGGGCACACCCACGGCGCTGACGCCCTTCGGTGAGCTCTTCCTGCCGCTGGAGGGGCTGGTGGATGTTTACCTTCCCGATTTCAAATATTGGAACAATGC
>JBJEVL010000159.1:0-10576 GCA_051884335.1 Akkermansia sp.
GACGGTCTTTTCATGACTCACTTTGCATGACACGACTCCAATGCGTTTGCCCTGGTGACTGTTCCCCGCTGCGTTCGGAAAACTACAGCATGCGGAATGCTGTATCAAGGAAAAAATTGATCATGCGCGCCTTGCGCAGAAAATAAGCTGTTGCGCTGCCGACCCCCATTTGATTGCCCCGCTGACGGTGAGCCATGATGGGGGAACAGCATTCCGCATGCTGTAGAATGACGGCGAGGGTGGAGGTGGTCTCAGCTTGACCATCATTCTACGCAAAACCATTAAAATCAACCGAATGACGATGAAAAGAATTGCTGTTACTTCCTTGGTCCTGGCTGGAATGGGCTGGGCCGCCGATACGCGGGTGTTCGATCTGTCTACGAGTGTGACGGATTCGGGCAGCGCATATCTTTATGATGCTTCGACCGGAGCCTTTACGGACAATGCGGCCATTGAGGGCACGGTGCTGAATGAGACGAACGGTGCCAACCAGATTCAGACCAACATCAGCTTTGTGCTGAATCTGACAGAGGCGATGAAGGTGTCGTCGAACACCACCTTGCTGTTGATGGAGATGAATGGTGGCGATGTCGGCTTGTGCCTGACCACCACCGGGGTGGCGAGTACATGGAAAGGCAATACTTCGCTTTCTCGGGGGAGCGTTACTTACACGAACTTGTTGCAAGACTCGTCCGTGTTTACGGATGCCGACGGCAATCAGTGCATTACTCTGACCATGGCGCAGACCTATGGCTCCGGGGTGCAGCTGTATTCGAATAATGCTCAATTGTTCAGCGATACCGGTTTGAGGTCACAAGATAATACTGAACTTACCAGCGTCACGCTGGGTGCTGCTTACGTGGAGGCGGTGCAGTTTTCGCCGGGATGGCTCAGCTCCCTAGAAGCGTGGACGGAAAAAAACAAGACCTTTGACACGGCGGCTCGCGCCCGGCTGACGCCCGAGCCGACTACGACGACGCTGAGCTTGCTGGCATTGGCGGGGTTGGCGGCGCGCCGCCGCCGCGCCTGAGCTCGCGCCTTTCGGCAGAAGCCGAGCTTTGCCAAAACGCCCCGCAGGGATGCCTGCGGGGCGCTTTTTTTTTCGGGGGCTGCCTGCCGAGGGGGTTACGCTTTGCGGCGGCGGAAGCAGCGCACGGTCGCCTCGCGCAGGCGGGCAAAGAGGGCGTAGAGACCGGGCACGGTGAAGATGCCGAAGCAGGTGGCCAGCAGCATGCCGCAGAAGGTGGTGATGCCGATTTCCTGACGGCTGGCCGCGCCCGAACCCGTGGCGATGACCATGGGGAAGACGCCGCAGAGGAAGGAGATGGCGGTCATCAGCACGGCGCGGAAGCGCATGCCCGCGCCGTTGAGCGCAGCCTGCATGATGCCGGTGCCGTTCTTCTCGTGGTCCTCCTTGCTGAACTCGACCATGAGGATGGCGTTCTTGGCCGCCAGAGCGATGAGCATGAGGATGCCCAGCTGCACATAGATGGAGAGCGAGAGCCCGAAGATCTGCGCACCCATGAGCGCGCCCATGGTGGCGACGCTGACGGAGAGCATGACGGGGATGGGCGTGGTCCAGCTTTCGTACTGCGCCACGAGGAAGAGGTAGGCAAAGAGCAGCGCCATGGCGAGCAGCGAGCCGATCTTGCCGTCGTTCTGCCGCTCCTGGTAGGAGAGGTCTTTCCAGCTCACGCCCCAGCTGCGGTTGCGCCCGGCGGCGCGTTCCTCGCGGTTGAGGTCGGCGATGGTGTCCTCGATGAGCTGCATGACCTGCCCCGAGCCGACGCCCTGCGCGCCGATGACGGTGATGTCGGCGCTCATGAATTGCTCGAAGCGCTGGTACTGCTTGGGCCCCATGCGGTAGGAGAGGGAGCAGACGGCGGAGAGCGGCACCATCTCGCCCTTGTCGTTGCGCACCAGCTGGTTGAGGATGTCGTCGGCCGTGCGGCGGTCGCGCGTGCTGCCCTGAATCATCACCTTGAAGTTGAAGCCGTTGAGCGTGAAGTCGTTGACGTAGGACGAGGCCATGACGCTCTGCAGGGTGCTGAAGATGGTGTTGACGGGCACATGGAGCGATTGCGCCTTCTCGCGGTTGATTTCGAGGTGGATCTGCGGGTTGGAGGCGTCGTACTCGCTGCGCGCCATCATGACCAACTCGGGGTGGCTCATGAGCCGCGCCTGCACCTCCTTGACCATGTCGCCCAGGTCGGCGGTGCTGATGTCGCCGCTGCCCGTGAGCACCATGGAGACGCCGCCCGTGATGCCCAGACCCATGATGGCGGGCGGGGTGACGGCCATGACGGAGGCCTCGGGGATGTCGGCGCAGGCGGCGTTGACCTTGGCGGCGATGGCCTGCACGTGCAGGTCGGGGGTGGTGCGCTCGCTCCAGGGCTTGAGCTGGACGATGACCATGCCGGCGTTCTCACCCGAGCCGCTGGAGAAGCTGTAGCCGCTTTGCGCCGTCACCATGTCGATGCCGGGGATGTCCTTGAGCCGGGCTTCGATTTGGCGCATGACTTTGTCGGTGCGCTGCTTGGCGGTGGCGGTGCCCTCCATGGTGACCATGATGAAGAGGTTGCCCTTGTCCTCGGTGGGGATGAAGGAGCTGTTGATGGCGGTGGGGGCCAGCAGCTTCTTGGCGCCCTGGGCGGTGGCGGCCTGATCGCCGTGCCAGAACTGCGCCCAGCTGTCCCCGCTGCCCTTGTAGTAGATGTAGTTGCCCGCAAAGACCAGCACCATGACCAGCACGGTGAGCCAGGCGTGGCGCACGAGCAGCCCCGCACCCGCCAGGTAGATGCGGCGGGCGAGATCCATGAGCACGTTGAAGGGGCGGAAGATCCACTCGGCCAGTCGGTTGGGCTTGGCGCCGGCGGGGCGCAGGATGAGCGCGCAGAGCGCGGGCGAGAGGGTCAGCGCGTTGAAGGTGGAGATGCAGAGCGCCACGCACATGGTCACGGAGAACTGGGTGTAGATGGTGCCAACCATGCCGCCGTAGAAGGCGATGGGCACATAGACGGCCAGCGTCACGAGCGTGGTGGCGATGACGGCGCCCGTGATCTGCTTCATGCTGCGGATGGTGGCCTCTTTGGGCGAGAGCCCTTCCTCTTGGATGATGCGCATGACATTCTCGACCACGACGATGGCATCGTCCACCAGCGAGCCGATGACGAGGATGAGCCCGAACATGGTCAACACGTTGATGGTGTAGCCGAAGGCGTACATGAGCGTGAAGGCACCCAGCAGCGAGACGGGGATGGCCAGCGCGGGGATGAGCGTGGCGCGCCAGTCCTGCAAAAATACATAGGTGACGAGGATGACCAGCAGCAGCGCCAGCACCAGCGTGGTGGCAATTTCCTCCATGGTGGCCGAGATGGCCTTGGTGGGGTCGTAGCCCATGCACCAGCTCACGCCGTCGGGGAAGGAGGGCTCGAGCTCGCGGATGCACTTTTGGGCGGCGGAGACGGTGGCCAGCGCGTTGGCTTCGTTGTTGCGGAAGATAATCATGCCCACGGCGTCCTTGCCGTTGAGTCGGCTGTAGCCGGAGTTGCTCTCGGCGCCCAGCTCAATGGTGGCGATGTCCTTGAGCAGGGTGACATGGCCGTCCTCACCGCGCTTGACCACGATTTCGCCGAACTGCTCGGCGGTTTTCAGGCGGCCGAGGGCGGTGACCTTGAAGGTGGCGTAGGACTGCACATCCTGCGAGCCCACGGAGCCGGCGGCGGCCTGCACGTTTTGGGCGGTGATGGCGTTGCTCACATCCTGCGGCGTGATGTTGAGCGCGCTCATGCGGGTGGTGTTCATCCACACGCGCATGGCGTAGTTGCGGCTGGGGATGATGTCGGCGCTGGAGATGCCGTCCACCTGCGCCAAGCGGTCTTTGACGTTCATGCGCACCCAGTTGGAGAGCTCGAGGATGTTCATCTTGTTCTCATCGCACATGAAGTTGACGAAGCAGAGCATGTCGCCCGAGCGCTTGCGGACGGTGTAGCCCGTTTGCTTGATTTCGCTCGGCAGCTTGGACTCCACCGCCTTGATGGCGTTGGAGACGTTGATCATGGCCATGTCGTCGTTCGCGCCCGATTTGAAGATGAGGGTGAGCGAGTAGGAGCCGTCGTTGCCGCAGTTGGAGGAAAAGTACTCCAGATCGTCCATGCCGATGAGCTGCTCCTCGACGGGGGCGGCGACAACCTGCGCCATTTCCTCGGCGCTGGCGCCGCTGTAGGTCATCTTGACGGAGATGGTGGGCGGCGAGACCTCCGGGTATTCGGAGATGGGCATCTTGCTCAGGCAGAGCAGACCCGCCAGCATCATCAGGATGGAGACGACGAAGGCGAACTTGGGGCGGTGAATGAAGAATTCGGAAAACATGGTGGGGAAGGGGGGTGGGCTTATTCGATGGTGACGGGGCTGCCGTCCTGCACTTCGGCCAGGCGGCTGGTGATGACCTGCTGCCCGGGCTGCAGACCGTGGTGCACGGCTACTTGCCCGTCATCCGCGGTCGAGCCGATGATGATGTCGGTGCGCACGGCATGCCCGTCCTGCACGGTGTAGACGTAGTGCCCGGCGGTGTCAATCTGGACGGCGCCCTCGGGCACGCAGGGCACCTTGTACTCGGGCTTGCGGGCGATGCGCACGGTGACAACCCCGCCCGGGGTCAGCTCGTGGTCGGCGTTCTTGAAGGTGGCCCAGATGTTTTGCGTGTCGGTGCCGCTTTGGATGATGTTGTCGCAGAAGGAGACTTGTCCCGTCTCGCTGAGCTCCTTGCCGGTTGCGGTGATGAGGGTGATGTCTGCCTCGCGGATGAAGCGCTCGTCGTTGCCGTAGCCGGAGAGGATGGTGCGCTCGCTGAGGGGGAAGCGCACATAGATGGGGCTGAGCTGGACGATGGTGGCCAGCGGGCTCTTGACATCGGTGATGTAGTTGCCCTCGGAGAAGTTCACGCGGCCGATGCGTGCCTCCAGCCCGCTGCGGATGGTGCAGCGTGAGAGGTCATCCTCGGCAATGGCGAGGGCGGCCTCGGCGCTTTCTTTCTGCGCCAGCAGCTCGTCGAGCGTGGCTTTGGCGCTTTCCAGATCGTCCTTGCTGCTGGCGTTGCGCTCCATCAGCTGCCGCTGGCGCTGGTACTTGGTGCGCGCATCGCCGATGCTGACCTCCAGCTGCGCCAGCGCCGATTTGCAGGCGGCTACCTCGGCGGCGTAGCGCGTGGTGTCGATGCGGAAGAGCACTTCGTCCTTGGTGACCAGATCACCCTCGCGGAAGTCCTGGTGCTCCAAAAGCCCCTGCACCAGGGGGCGCAGCTCCACCTTGTTGATGGCCTCCACGCGCGCGCCCTGGCAGGTGATGACGGTGGGGTCGCTCATCTCGCCCACGGTGGCGGCCGAGACGGCGAGGGGGGCTTCCTCGGCTTGGGGTTGGGCGGAATCGGCGGCGGGCGCGGCGTTGCGGGGGAATACGGGGATGATGGTGCCGCCCTCGCGCGTTTTGTGGGCGCCGTCGGCGATGACGATTTCACCGACCTGCAGACCGTCGTACACGGATTGCATGCGCCCTTGGATGCCGCCGGTGGTGACATTGCGGCGCGCGACCTTGCCCGCCTCATCCACGGTGTAGACGAAGGAGCCCTTGGCATCGTGGTGCACGGCGGTCAGCGGCACCATGCAGACCTCGGCTGTCTCGGCCAGGGTGACGTAGACGGCGGCGCCGCTGCGGTGGGTCAGCTTGTGGTCGGGGTTTTCGAACTCAGCCCAGAGGGTGTAGGTGTCGGTGTTGCCGGTGAGCAGGTTGTTGACGATGCTCACCTTGCCCGTGGTGGGGTAGGCCAGCCCGTCGGCCGTGCGGATGTTGACATTGGCGAGCTTGCCGATGTTGTCCGAGCCGTGGAAGATGCTGTCGACATCGCTCTGCGACAGGGGGAAGCGCACATAGATGGGGTCGATCTGGGTGATGGTGGCCAGCTGCTCGCCCTTGGTGATGTAGTTGCCGCGCGAGAGGGACAGCCGCCCGATGCGCCCCGTCACCTCGGCGCGGATGGTGCAGTCCTCCAGATCCTTGCGGGCTTTGATGACATCGGCTTCGGCGCCGGCTTTCTGCGCCTTGAGGCTTTCGAGCTTGGTCAGGGCGGTTTCCGTGTCCTGCTGGCTGGCGGCGAATTGCTTGGAGAGCTCGCTGAGGCGCTTGTAGCGGTTCTGCGCGTAGATAATCTGCGCCTCCAGCGCCTTGACGGTTGCTTCCTTCTGCTTGAGCGCCGCTTCGTAGCGCAGCGGGTAAATCTTCATGAGCACATCTCCCTCCTTCACCGGAGCACCCTCCTGCACATTGACTTCGTGCAGGAAGCCCTCCACGGCGGCGCAGATGTTTACCGTGCGCACCGCATCAGCGTGGCCGATGCTCTTGCGCATGACCTTGTCGTGCCCGGTGCTGACAGCCTCGACCTGAACATAGGAGGGTGGTGCCGCTTTGGGCCCCTGTGCAAGGGCGGGCAGCGCGGCAAGAAGGAAAAAAGAAGTATGCTTCATTTTCATGGACGCTGCCATTATAGCGGACAGCGCTGCCGTGGCAAGCAGAAAGTAGAGAAAAAAGGCTGTTAAGGCGCGTTCCTTAGCTATTCCGTGCTTACAGCAGCGAAATCTCCCCTCGGCTCAGCCCGGTGAGGCGGCTCAGCGCGCGGCGCAGGTACGCAACCACGCCCAGCAGAGTGCCCAACAGGGGCACGCCGATGACCACATAGCTCCACCACATCATGCTGCCCACGGCCTCGTTGTAGGCGAGGGGTTGGGCTTCGGCGGGCAGTTTGCAGACGGGCAGCAGAAACCACAGGGAGAGCAGGAAATTGCCCGCGGCCGAGAGCAGCAGCGAGAAGCCGGTGAAGAAGCAGGCGCGGTGCAGGATGTGCGCGTAGCCCTCGGCACAGCCGCGCTCGGCCACGCGGCGTTCGATGCGCGCGATGTCGAAGAGGCTGTCCGCATAGACAAAGAGCCGCAGCAGCGAGCCGGGGCGCGCGCCCGTGACCCACACGGCGGCGCCCAGCAGCCCGGCAACGAGCGCCTCCTTGGCGGCGTACCACCAGGGGGCATCGGGGCGGATGGCGAGGGTGTCGCCCGTGTTGGCGTAGAGGGTGACCACCGCCGTGAGCAGGGTGCCGCCCAGCCCCAGCAGGGTGATGGTGTCGGCGCGGTGCTCGCGGGCAAAAATCCACAGTCCGCAGCCGATGGGCAGGGAGAGCGCCAGCACCATCGCCTTGGTGGTGCCCAGCTGCCACAGGGCATCGCCCGGGGCGGAGCAGTGCTCCAAAATCAGCACGGGAACCAGCACGCTGAGGACGACCGTGAGCAGGCTGCGGGTGCCTTTGTCCATAGGGCAGGGGGAGAGAGAAAGAGGTTATTTCATGGCGGCGATGGCGGCTGCCATGTCGGGCGCGCGGAAGGTGGAGGAACCGGCGACGAGGCAGTCCGCGCCCGCCTCGCGGCAGAGCGCTGCCTGCGCGGCGCCGATGCCGCCGTCCATTTGGATGAGGAAGGAGAGGTGGCGCTTGCGGCGTTCTTCGGCCAGGCGGCGCACCTTGTCGAGCACCTGCGGCATGAAGCTCTGTCCGCCGAAACCGGGCACCACGCTCATGATGAGCACCATGTCGAGCTCCGCCAGGTAGGGCAGCACGTTGTCCACGGGGGTGGCGGGGTTGACGGCCAGCCCGGCCTGCAAGCCGGCGGCGCGGATGGCCGCCAGCGTGGCGCGGAGGTCGACCTCCCCCTCGCGCTCGACGTGGAAGGTAATCATGTTGACCCCGGCCTTGACAAAGCGGGGGTAGTAGTGATCCGGCGCCATGACCATGAGGTGCGCGTCCAAGTAGGTGTCGTCTGGCACGCTGTTGCGGATGGCGGCGCAGACGTCGGGGCCGAAGGAGATGTTGTCGACAAAGGCACCATCCATCACATCGAGGTGGAGCCAGTCGGCACCGGCGGCGAGGGCTCGGCGCGCTTCGGCGCCGATGCTGCGGAAATCGCAGGCGAGCATGGAGGGAGCTATCAGCATGGCGGTAGGGGGGGGAGAGAAAAACGTTCAGCCGCGGCGCGGGCGGGAAAAACAGCGGCGGGGAAAACGAAGCGGCGGAGAGATGAACGGCGCCTGGCTGCGGTCGGTGCCGAAGAAGCGCAGCTCGATGTCCTCGAGCGCTGCCTCGAAGCTGCGGCAGCCGCTGTAGGCAAACACCTCGCCGGGCATGAGAACGGGGCGCTGGTTGAACACCTGCTCTGCCTCGATGATGCGGGTGCAGCCGCTGCGCTCACGCAGAATCCACTTGCGCCCCAGCAGCCGCACGCTGCCGCTTCCTTCGTTGGTCATGCTCAGGCGAAAGCAGAGCCGACAGAGCGGGCGCGGGCTGCGGGTGTACTGCAGCGCGACGGCGGAGAGCCGCATGGCGAGAAAATCCCGGACGGGGAGGCTGCGGCATTCAGTGTTCATGACCTTCGCCGACGCAGAGCGTCGAGATGCGCAGCGTCGTCTCGTGCACGGCGCGAACCTGCTCCGGCGTGGGCAGTTCGCCCGGGGCGAGCGTCATCTGCTCGGTGAGGAGGTTCAGCAGGCGGCACAGCTCGGCCACGTTGAGCTTTTTGGCCGTCTTGGGGTTGAGGTAGGTCAGAATCTCGCCGAAATAGGCCGGGGCATCGGGGTAGAAGATGGCGGCGGCCTGCTTGGCATCGAACTTCTGCTCGATGGCGGCGGCGGCGGCATCCAGCGCGCGCACCCAGCCGCCCATCGCCAGCAGGTGCGCCAAATCCGGGTCGCGCATGGCGGCCAGCTCTTCGTTGACATCGCTTTGGGTCGAGGCCAGCAGGCGTTTGAACTCCTCCAACTTGCCCTTCTCGGCATTTTCCAGCAGCCCGGCTGAGTGCGCATTCATCTTCTCGCCCACGCCGATGGCCTTGCCGAAGCGCGTCAGATCCAGCGCAATGGGCTTGATGTCGTTCATGTGCCCGCTGCGCACGGCGATAAAGCCGTCCGCCATCAGATAACCCATCTCGATGGCCAGCGAGCCCGTATCCGTCGGCAGATTTTCAGCGCGGTCGCGCAGCACATAGGGCTCGGGGATGGCGGGCAGGTTGTCCAGCTGGTCGAAGATTTTGCTGATGGAGGGCGCGGTGTACACGTTGATGCCCAGCTCCTGATTGGCGTGGTTGTCATCCAGCCGGGAATCGTCGCGGAAGAGGGCGGGCACCTCGCCGGGACGGCGCGAGACCCCGGCGCCTTCCTCAAAATCGGGCACCCCGTCGAACACCTCCGTCTCGGAGCCTCCGGGCTCATCCTGCGCGACGAGCGGAAGGGCGGCAAGCAAAGCGGTCATCAGGCGAAGCTGTATTCTCATAACAGGCGGGGGTGAGGGTAAAATAGACTTGACTCCGCCTCGATTCTACATTAGGATGCCCGCGCGTCAAGCGAATCCGCTCTACTGACGCGAAAATTCCGCAGCGCTCCGCTCTTCCGGGGCGTGTGTCATCTCTGCTGTTACTCGCTATGGATGGTTCGTTCTACTGGTTCAATTTCTTCTGGTTGGTTGCCTACTTCATCGTGCTTTTCGGTATGGCGGGCTATGGTTTCCACCGCCTGCTGATGGTCATGCTCTACATCCGGCACCGCAGGGACATTCCCCGTCCGGCGGCGCAGTGGCAGGAGCTGCCCTCGGTGACGGTGCAGTTGCCCATGTTCAATGAGAAGTTCGTGGTCGAGGGGTTGTTGAAGAAGGTGACCGCCATCGACTACCCCAAGGACAAGCTGGAGATTCAGATTTTGGACGATTCCACCGATGACACCTACGACCTGTGCCGGCAGTTGGTGGAGCAGTACCGCGCGCAGGGTTTTGACATCGTGTGCCTGCACCGCACCGACCGCACCGGTTTCAAGGCGGGCGCCCTGGAGGCGGCTGATGCCGTGGCTAAGGGGGAGTTCCTGCTGATTCTCGATGCCGATTTCCGCCCCGAGCCGGATATTCTCAAGGTGTGCATGCCCTATTTCACGGATCCGAACATTGCGCTGGTGCAGACGCGCTGGGGGCATATCAACCGCAACAGAAATCTCCTCACGCGCCTGCAGAGCATTTTCCTGGACGGGCATTTCGCGCTGGAGCAGACCTGCCGCAACCGCAGCGGCCGCTGTTTCACCTTCAACGGCACGGCCGGGGTGTGGCGCAAGTGCGCCATTGCCGACGCCGGCGGCTGGGAACACGACACCATCACCGAGGACATGGATCTTTCTTACCGCGTGCAAATGAAGGGTTGGCGCTTTGTCTACCTCAACGACTATGTGACCCCCGCCGAGCTGCCCGAGGATATGGATGGTTTCAAGGCGCAGCAGCACCGCTGGACGAAGGGCTGCATTCAGGTCTGCCGCAAAATGCTCTTCACGATTCTGCGCAGCAAGCTGCCTCTCAAGGCCAAGATGGAGGCCTTCACTCACCTCACCTGCAACTACACGTATCTGGCGCTCATTCTCTTCTGCTTTCTGGTGATGCCCATCAGCCTCGGTTTTGTGAGTCCCACGGGTGAGTGGTCCTGGCAGACAACGCAGATGATGGTGCTGACCT
>JBJEVL010000160.1:0-2433 GCA_051884335.1 Akkermansia sp.
CCTGAGGCCTTTGCTGCCGATCCCGCCAAAGGGAATTTGCTGGCGCTGGCCGTGACCTGCAAGAAGACCGACATCGCGAAGATGCTGCTGAGCGCCGGTGCCAAGGCAAAGACCGTGTTGCCCGACGGGCGCGGCATGCTGCATGTGGCGGTGGATGCCGGGGCGGCGGATCTGATTCCCGTGCTCCTCAAGGCCGGAGCCGACCCCATGCACCAAGTGAAGAACGGAGCGACCGCTTTGCACAATGCCGCCTGGAGCTCGCGCGTGGAGTGCGTGCGCGCCCTGCTGCCCGCCTACAAAAGCTGCGGCTTCTGCCCCGAGGGTAAGAATCAGCCCAGCCCCCTGGCCATGGCCTCGGCGCGCAGCGCCGCCCTGCAAATGGTGTTCATTGACGGCGGTGCCGACCCGAACCGGGTTGCCCTCAAAGGGGGCGAAACCTTCCTCTTCCTCTGCGTGCAGCGCAACGCCTCTCCTAAGGTTATTGAGGCACTGATGGCACGCGGCGGCGACCCGACCATCAAGGCTGCTGACGGTAAATGCGCGCTCGATGTCGCCGGCTCCGCGCTGCGCCCGCTCCTGAACAAATAAATTTTATCTTCCCCCTACATACATGATGAAAACCCTGATGCTGAGTTTAGCTCTGGCGCTGCTGGTCGCGGCTCCTGCCGAGTTGCGCGCGGAGGTGCCCGCAGGTACCGATTTCAGCACGCTCAACGCCGCCGGAAATCGCGAGCAACATTACCGCCACCGCGTGATGCGTGCTTATCGCCCGCTGGAGTACATCAACAAGCGCCTGAAAGTCGGCAATTATTCGCGCTACGAAAATCCCACGGGTATTTGGTTCACCGCCGGCGAAACGGCGCGGATCAAGCTCAAGGCCGCTGCCCCGGTGGAGGCCTACCTCAGGCATTTCGCCAAGGGCGGCAAAGAGACAACTTTTGTACTGCAGCCGGGTGATAACAGCCTGCGCATGGAGCATGACGGCTTGCTCTACATCAACTACCGCGCCGATGATCCCGCCGCTGCCCCGCCCATCGAGCTGGATATTGCGGGTGGCAAGATCAACGGCGTGTTCACCCGCCACGACGACAACAAAACATGGAAAACACTGGTCGCCAAAGCCGTGGCGCCCAATCTCGACTGCGTGGGTGAGCGCTGCCAGCTGCTGCTGGACTTGGACAACATTCGCGAGTTCGTGCCCGAGGACGGCGTGAGCACGCTGCGCAACTACGACAGCATCATCGAAATCCAGCAGAAAGATATTTTGGGCTGGGATCAATACAAGCTGCACCCCGGCAACCACATCATGGGGCGCGTGATGTACGACGGCTTCATGCACGCCGATGGGTTGGGCGCCGCCTTTGTCAACAAGCACATGGGTCCCATCATCAAACCCGAAACCATGCTGCGCCAGAGTTGGCCCATCGCTCACGAGTTCGGTCACGTCAACCAGACACGCCCCGTCATGATGTGGACAGGCATGACGGAAGTGACCAACAACATCTTTTCCGCACTGGCGCAGTTCAAGCTCAGCCCCTCCTTCCTGCGTCTGGAGCACGAGAAGGGGCGCACGCCGGACGGCTACGCGCTGCGCGGCAGCCGCTACGACAGCTATGTGAACAGCGCCATCGTCCGCAAGCAGATGTGGCAGTTCCAAGCCGGGCCCGACGATGGCAACCGCCCGGTGGACGGCAGAAAACCCGGGGACCCCTTTGTGATTTGCATTCCCTACTGGCAGCTCTACCTCTACCTGACGGCCGCGCGCGGCAACGACATGTTCTACCCGGATGTGTTTGAGATGGCTCGCAAGACCGATGCGACGAACATGACCATGGGTGAGCTCCGCACCCTCTTCTACGTCAACGCCTGCAAAGCCGCCAAACTCGATCTGACGGACTTCTTCATCGCCGCCAAGATGCTGACTCCCATGAACCGCATGGTGGGCGACTACCGCAGCACCTATGTCACCGTCACACCGCAGATGATTAAGGATGCCATGAGCGCGGTGAAAGCCGAGCACTATCCCAAGCCCGACAGCAAGGTGATTTACTACATCAACGGCAACAACTACCACATCTACCGCAGCAAGGCCAAGCTCGTGCCCTCGCCCGACTTTAAGCCCGAACTCCGCGACAACCGCTTCGTGGTTCCGGCCGGTACCTGGAAGAACGCCGTGGCTTTTGAGGTCTATGCCGGCAAACAGCTCGTGCGCGTCAACCTGCTGGGGCTGGATCACGAGGACAACGAGAGCACCACGGTGATTGTGCCCGAGGGTGCCGACAGCGTGAAGGCCGTGCAGTGGGACGGCAAGCGCGAGACCATTTGGACGAAATAACTCCCCGCAACCGCTTCCCCGCTGTGCTTGCTGCGCGGCGGGGGGCGTTTTGCCTCAAAATAAAAGCGCACCGAAAGGGGGTGTTGCCTCAAAAATAA